>CALEKA010000053.1 GCA_937898715.1 uncultured Prevotella sp. | reverse complement strand
TTCCAAAAGGTCCTTTTCTATACAGAGCCAAGTCATTGAGCCTACACCATTCCCAACCTTGCGGAACATCAAATGGTATCTCCTCATCAATGCACTTCACCTCCCCAGTGGCGAGTATCTTCTCATAATAGGAACTCAAAGAACACCGCGCTTATACTTTATTAGTGGAGTAATGTTGCTCCCACTAATAAATAAACTTATGCAACTAACTGAATTTGAAACGTTCTTAAGTCAAGGTAATATGGCTAAGAACACCATTGCAGCATATCTGTATGCTGTAAAGGACTTCGACTCCCAATGCAAGGAGTTGAACAAAAAGAACTTGTTGGCTTACAAGGCTCATTTGATTGAAACTTTTAAGCCTAAAACTGTAAATTTACGTATTCAGGCTTTGAACAAGTATCTTGATTTTGTTCACAAACCCAAGCTACGACTGAAGTCTGTCAAAGTCCAACAGCGTTCGTATCTTGAAAATGTGATCAGTAATGCAGACTATATTTTTCTAAAAAAGAAACTGGAAAAGGAGGAGAACAAGGAATGGTACTTTGTGGTGCGTTTCCTTGCGGCAACTGGCGCACGTGTGAGTGAATTGGTTCAAATAAAAGTGGAACACGTTAATGTTGGTTACTTTGACATTTATTCTAAAGGTGGGAAAATTAGACGCATTTACATTCCTAAAGTCTTACGTAAAGAAGCAACGGAGTGGCTAACAACGGAAAATAGAACAAGTGGGTATTTGTTTCTTAATCGATTCGGAGAACGTATAACCACTCGTGGAATCTCGCAGATGCTCAAAAACTTTGCAACAAGGTACGGAATCAACGAGAAGGTTATTTATCCACATTCGTTTCGCCATCGTTTCGCAAAGAACTTTCTAGAAAAGTTTAATGACATTTCTTTGCTTGCCGACCTTATGGGACATGAAAGCATTGAAACGACTCGTATTTATTTACGCAGAAGCAGTTCTGAGCAACAGCAAATCGTTGATGATGTGATTACTTGGTAGTTATTCGTCTTTTCTCCTATACTCCATCGCCCATAGTTTTGCATTAAAAACGCAAGACTATGGGCGATTTCAATTACTTACACATAACAGGCGTGAATGACCTGCCGGGCTATCATGCCGCGGCAGCGTTCACTACAAAAAGTAGCGAGGTTTTTAAGGAGGCGGAGGAGATTTCACCGCGCCATGTGAGCGATAAGGTGTGCTATATGCCTTGGGGGGCGGATGACCAGATGCCGTTTGATATTATCCAGCTGATTGAGAGTGATGAGACGCTGAGCACTTGCCAGATGTTCAATGCGGAGGTGTGCTATGGCTCGGGACTGGTGTATCAGACGGATGACGGGTGCTTGAAACGGGTGAGGAATGAGGTGGAGGAGTTTTTCTTGGACAATGACATGGCGAGCTATTTTCTCGGTGTTTGCCAGGACTTCAAGCACTTCGGGTTTGCGGTAAGTGTGATTATTCTCAATGAGGCGGGGAATAAGGTGGTGAGGGTGCTGCGCAAGGAGGCTTGCTATGTACGCTTTGCGCCCGCCAATAAGGAGGGGGTGATTCCACAGGTGTTGTATGCGAATTGGCGCAACTCGGTGAGGGCGGAAGATGTGGAGGTGATTCCTTTGCTTAATCCGCATAGTCTTTGGACGGATTTGCAAGCACAAGTGAAGAAAGGGCGGAGGAAGTTTGCGGTGGTGAGTCGTGTGCCGACGCCTGATCACACGTATTATCCCATTCCTTATTATGCTTCGCTGTTTAAGGGCAAGTGGTATAACATCAAGCAACTCATTGGTGTGGCAAAGGAGGCGAAGCTGAAGAACTCTGCACCGATTAAGTACCACATTGAGATTGCGAAGTCGTTTTGGGCAAATATCTTTAAGGCGGAAGGGATTACAGACCGCATCAAGCAGCAGGAACGTGTAAATGAGGAGAAGGACAATATCATCAACTTCCTTACAGGTATGGAGAACTCGGGGAAGGTGCTTTTCTCTGAGTTTTATGTGTCGCCCAATGGGGAGGAACAGCATGATGTGGTCATCAATAAGATTGAGACGGACAAGGAGGGTGGCGACTGGGCTACGGACATCATCGAGGCAGTGAACATGATGTGCTTTACCATGCGCGTGCACTCGAACCTTGTCGGTTCTGTGCCGGGTAAGACGCAGACGAATAATTCGGGTTCGGACAAGCGCGAGCTTTATACGATTGCGCAGGCTTTGCAGAAGCCGTATCACGACCTGTTGTTTAACGTGCATCGACTGATTATAAGGTTCAATAGGTGGGACGGGGCTTATCCCGATTGTCCATTTATTCAGCTCACGACATTGGACGAAAACCGAGATGCCAAACAGGTTTCACCTGAAGTAACAAGTAATAAGTAACAAGTAATACATTCTTGCTATGTCTGTTTTGATTCTCAATAATGAAACGCTTCTGCACTTCGTTCCGAATGTGCTGAAGTCTGTGCAAGGTGAGACCTTGCTCTTTGACAAGATTGCACCGCACTTGGAGGGGGCGGAAGCGTGGCTAACGACCACGTTCCTTGGTGAGGCAGTTCTTGCGAAACTGCCCCAAGAAACTGACAACAACCAATTGTTGCATTTCTCCCGAATGGCTGTGGTGGCAGAAGCCATGCTCCATGCCGTGCCACAGCTGGACTTGGTGCTTACGCCCAATGGTTTTGGTATTGTGAGCAATAGTAATATTGCACCAGCGAGTAAGGAGCGCGTGGAACGCTTGCTCCTATCATTGGAGAAAATGCGTGACGACACACTTTCTGTTTTGCTCCCGCTCTTGGCGCAGGAGGCGGCATGGGCGACAAGCGACCCATGCGCATACTTTAGCAGCACGCTTTACCCGTGGTTGGATCTGCCTCGAAAACTCGGCAGCACCGACCACTTGTGGCAAAGTTTTCAAACGCTTCATGAGAAGCAAGTGGCCATCGAGGAACGATTGGCACATGACTTCTTCTCGCCCGAACTCTTGGCGACTCTGCGCCAAGCGGAGTTGTTGGGCAGATGGGGCGAGACCCCATCCGCTCCGCACTACAAGCGTGCCTGGAGGCATATCTTCGCCATCGAACTGTACATGCTCCGTGAAGAGGAACTTCCCGTACCATCGTGCATTGAGGTCGTAAACTCCATCCGCAATGCGCCCGATGGCATCTTTGAGGAGTGGAAGCAGTCGGAAATCGCTGCTCTCTTTGTGGATCATGGGTATAAGAATGATAAAAGGAAAGGTGGGTATTGGTTCTGAAAAAAGGAGGAAAATCCTCTTTTTTTTCAGCACAAATCATCAATTGTTTCTTCACCCACCCATTCCTTACCTTGCCATATTGTGATTTCTCTTAGGGCTGTATTTTTATCAAAAAAAGTGCCACAATTAACGTGTACATATTTATTATCTTTCTCATATATTTGAATCAATCCCCATGGTTTGATGCAATTTTGATTGTGTGTAACGATTGTAATCACCTCTTTTGTTGGAGACATCGCTCGTTCTATTACAAAACTCTTTCCATAAGTACTTTCAGAAGCTACACTACCATCTGCAAGTGAAGCAAAATACTCTTCCATATTGTGTGGCTTATTTGGACAAAGAGGAAATGAATTAGGAGTAATCCAATTTTCTTGTATTGCATTAGGAGTGAGTGAATCCGTAAGTAAACTTTCTCCATATTCTGGATTAGGGTTGTCGAATTCCTCTGTTTTATTTTCAATTGCACTTGAATTTTCTTTGCCAATAAAAGAACTGAAACCTGGATATTCTTCTAAAGGCTTGTCTTCGTCCAAATCTTCCTTGAGTGATTCGTTATGCAATTCATTATTCTTGAATATGTTATCATTAAAACCAGTACTAGTCCCCAATGAAATATTTCTATCTTCCTCTGCCCATTTCTCAAGATTTCTCTTACATGCAGCAGCTTCCTCTTTAGTAACAGTCTTCATCCATGATGTACTTGATCTCGAATCTGAGAACCTCATCAGGCTTGGATTATTTAGGAAGTTTTCAATGCTACCGCAAATGAATATTATTTTCTTCCTTGTAATGGGATTATTAAGTGCATTTTCTAACTTTGTAACCCATCGAAGATTTTCTGGCCGATTATTACAACGATTTGTGTCAATATGATCGACTACCATATTAGGGGCTGGAGCTTCACCATGAAAAGCTGTTGCTACTATTTGATGAACTCGTACACTTGAAGCAAATATCATATAACCATTTTCTGGGTTCTTAATTCCGAAAGTCCATTCGTTATCTAACTTTCTTGTCCGTTTACCTTCTCTTGAAAGACGCATAATAGCACCATTATCGCGAGCAAGATAATGTTCTCCTTTATAAATGCACTCCCTCTCTTTATTATAATCATCTAAATTCACCATACTTATAACTTTTTTTGCTGACGTAGTAATTTGATTGCTAAAATACGGCTTTTATTAAAAACGAACAAAATATATTGTCTTTTCTACCCCCTCAATGCTTCCATACTTTCGCAGTATGGAAGCATTTTCTATATCTCTACCTCAGTCTTGGTCGGAACTTTCCGACCAACAACTCTGTTTTTTCTTTCGACAAGTCGCACGCGATTTGCCGATGAATGAAGTGCTGGCCATTTGCGTTTGCAAATGGGCACATCTTGCCGTGCTTTGCCGCACGGACAAGCACTTGTTTTTGGTGCAGCACAAATATAGCAAGCGGAAGATGCTGCTTGCGGATTGGCAGGTGGTCTCTGCCATGCAGCAATTGGCTTTCTTGGGAGACTTTGCTCCCAAGCCTGTACGGATTTCATCCTTGCAGGGGGCATCGGCAGCGACTGCCGATTTGCAAGGTGTTGCTTTTGCCGATTATCTCGCTTGCGAAAACTATTATCAAGGATTCCTACATACGCAAAGCATGGAATGCCTTGCGGACATGGCGCATTTGCTTTATCCGAAACTCTCGGATAAAGCTGTACTCTCGAAAGCGGAACTGCTTTCTGTTTTCTATTGGTTCGCTTCCGTCAAAGCGAACTTTACTCGTCTGTTTCCACACTTCTTTACTCCCATTGCCCAAGAGAAAAGCAATCTCTTGGGTAATGCAGAGAGCAATGTCGGAGAGGAACTTCGACAAGTGATGAACGCACAAATCCGTGCGCTCACTGGAGGGGATATTACCAAAGAAGAGGCTATTCTGCAAATGGACTGCTGGAGAGCACTCACGGAGCTTGATGCCAAAGCGCGTGAGGCGGAGGATATGCGTAACCAACTTAAATAAACTTGCTATGAATACTACCAATTGGAATGCCACGGCATTCTTTTCTGACCTCACAGCTCGCAACAAGTTTGCTACCGCACATGGCTTCACCTTTGCCCGCGTATCGGGCTTGGAAGGCTTTGAAGAGGCTTTGCAACAGATGCAAAGCGCCACGGCCTTTGTCTGCGTAAGCGATATGAGCCAAGGCTATATCGCACTCGCCAATACTCCACGCACAAGGCGCGTGAAGACCATCTTCCTTGCCATGCGCCATGCCATAGATGACATGGAGGCAAGGCTCGATTGCATGGAAAATCTTCGGGAATTGTTCCGTCAATTCATGAGCCAACTCATTCTTGAACGGACACGGCTTGAACAACATTGCATCTATTTGGATGAACGTATCACGTTCAATGAGATGAACGAATACTTCTTCTCGGGCTGTGCCTGTGCCTATTTCCAAATTGCAGTGGACACATTTACGGATCTAAGATACAATGCCGATGAGTGGAACGACGAATGATGCGGAACAACGTGCCTTTTCCGAGCGTGAAAAGTTCGTTCGGGCTTTCAATGAAACCATGCTCAAAATATGGAAGGAGCAGATGACTTTGCTTGATGTGATTGACACGGGGGCTTTGTTGGCTTCGCCCAAAGCTTTACCGCTCCGTGCTGACGGGCGGTTTGTAGAATTGGGTCTCAGTCAGTCTTTTTTAGAATATGGTCTTTGGCAGAACTTTGGTACAGGTAAGGAAATTCCTCGCGGCAATAAGGGTGACATTGGCAGAGAGCGCAAGCGCAAAAAGAAACCTTGGTTCTCGCGCAAGTATTACGCTTCGGTCATGAACCTCCGCGATTTCCTTGCCGACAACATGGCCAAGGAGTTCGTGGGCGTGGTCGCCCAATCCATGGATGACAAATATCTAAGATACAATCATTAATCAGTTTGGAGTTTTAAGGTTATGAGGTTATAAGATTACCTCTGCGAGCTATACTAACTTTATAACCTCATAACCTCCGAACTTAAAACTTACTCTATGGCAAACAATCTAAACAATCAAATATCCGCGTTTCGTGCCGTAAACACGGAGTCAAGCATCACCCCCGAAAGTCTCGGGGTGGTGCTGCAATCTATGGCGGACGTTATTACGAAGAATGAGGATAAAGCGGACGAGAGTTCGGCTTCTATCCTTGGTTTGCAGCAGTCCGTCAAGACGAACGCTGCCAATATCAAGTCGCTTCAAACTTGGCAAAAGCCCATCAGCACTGCGGGCAATGTGATTGCCCATTTCAAATTGGGCGAGGTGAACAAGGTGAGTGTGGCTTTTTCTGCCACGCTCTTGGCATTGGCTTCGGGCGAGACCCGCAGCATTGCGAATGCTTTTGCCTTGCCCGCGGCTACGGCATCAAGCGCTGGGGTGATGACCGCCCAACAGGTGCATGACCTGGCGGCTTGCACCACGGAACTTGCGTCCGTGAAATCAACGGCTAAAAGCCATGATGCAAGCATCAGTGCGCTCAACACTTGGAAGGGTATGTTCACAGGGAATGTGCTGCAAACGATTGGTGTGGGTACGGTGAACAAGAGTGGCGTGAATCTCACGCTCACCTTGCTCTCGCTTACTTCGGGCAACACTACGTGTGCCACGAATGCGGTGCATTTGCCTATTGCCACGGCCGACCACGCAGGCGTGATGTCGGCTGAACAGGTGCAACAACTGAACCGCTATTATGATCATGTGTGCAACATGGATAAGGTGTGGGAGCAAACGCTCGATGGACGCGTAAAGGAGTTGGGCAACTATGGTTCGGAAGAGGCGGCATTGAATGCCTTGCGCAACCCTGCTATCTCGGGCAATGCCCAAATCGTTGTGGCGCATCTCACGTACCAGAAGCACATGAGCATGACACTCATTCAGAACATTGAGAATGACTATTGTCGTCAGATTATCTTCAATCATGCCAAGGTGTTTCAGCGGGCTATTTACTTCACTTCGTCTGCCCGTGATACGATTAACTATGCGGAGGAAACAAGTTGCTTGTTTCCTGACCGCATGGAGTGGGACAAGGCAAGCCACAAGTATGTGTTCAAGCAGTTTGACAAGAAGTTCAATGCGGAATACACGGATGCCATTCCGTTGGCCACGGCTGAAACGGACGGACTGATGTCGAAGGAGGACAAGCAGAAGTTGGCAACCATTGAGAACAAACTGAATGCCTTGTTGGGCGTCAGCCATTAAACTCGTAAACTCATAAACTTATTAAACTTATACGCTATGTCTAAACCTAAAGTAAGCATTCAATTTTGGTCTGCCCTCGCGATGCTTGTAGGCGGCTATGCCTTAGCTGTCGCAGGTTTCATCACACCGCCCAAAGGCGAAATCTCTGATTCCGTGCTTTGGATCTTCTCTCAATGTCTTATCTATGCCGGGTCAATCTTCGGGGTGAGCATTTATTATGGACGAAAGGTCACGCAACTGCAAGATAAGATTGGTGAAACCATTGACAAAGCCATCAAGGAGGAAGAACAGAAGTTGAACAATTCTAATACGAAATCTCATGCGTAAAATCACGGAAATCATAGTACATTGCTCTGCAACCCCCGAAGGCAAGGATTTCACGGTAGATGACATCCGCCGTTGGCACTTGGCTCGCAAGTTTGCTGACATCGGTTATCACTATGTCGTCTATCGGGATGGCTCAGTCCACAAGGGACGTGCTGAAAATCTTGTTGGCGCACATTGCTTGGGACATAATGCCAATAGTATTGGCATCTGCTATATTGGGGGCGTGGCTAAGGACGGAAAGACACCCAAGGACACGCGCACGCCACAACAGAAGCAGGCACTTCGCCAACTCGTGCAAAAGCTTCTGTTCGTTTACCCCCATGCCTCGGTGCATGGGCATAAAGAGTTTGCCAATAAGGCTTGCCCATCATTCAACGTTCAGAAAGAGCTATGAAGCCAACGTTTCTTTTGCCCATATCAATGTGGCTGTGCCTACTCACTGGATGCAGGACTACGCACAAAGTCACAAGTGCGAATACGTTTGCCACGGACTCCGCTGTACAAGTGCAGCGGCATCAGTGGCAAACGTCACGCATTGATTCGGTGTGGCAGCACACCGAACTTTCGTTCGACAGCGTTGTCGTGAGCTTCGGGGTTGGAGCAGAGACTCCAACTATCGAAGCTCTCTCCGCGCTGCATGAGTCTTTATCCGCTAAAGCGCAGGAGTCTTCATCACGCGCAAACGCATCATCTTCTTCCCGGCTAAAGCCGCAGGTCGTTCGTATCTATGGCGCACAGCTTGTGCGTTCCGCAAAGCAGAGCACCAAGACTGAGGCAAGGGAGGAAGACAGCCTCGCTGCGACTCGGCAATCTTCCTTACAACAAGTTCAGCAGAGGGTGTCCACGGCACGACCGTGGACTTCTCCCGTCAAGCTGGGCTTGACCTTGGTGTTCTTAGCTGCATTGGCAGCCTTTTGGTGGTATCATCGTCGCGACT
>CALEKA010000052.1 GCA_937898715.1 uncultured Prevotella sp. | reverse complement strand
ACACGAAAGTAGGAGATAAACACCTATGATTAGTGTTTACCTCCTACTCGATTACTCTTATACAGCCCTTCGCCTGCAGATGATAGAATCCATCATTTCTCCGAAAACACGTTCTTGATAGTCAGAAAGTCTACGATTGATTTTTTGTAAAAGGTCGTCAATGTTATCGTACACCGACCGGTGTTCGTGCGTACACCGACCGATGTTCGTGCGTACACCGACCGATGCTCGTGCGTACACCGACCGGTGCTCGTGCGTACACCGACCGATGTACGATACATTGAAAGGCAATGCTGAAGGAATATTGATGAGCATCTTCGCATTACACAGTTACCAGCGTAGAGATATTGAAAGGTAAGAATTTTGATGCGTTTGTCCTGAGGGCTTCTAAAAATAAATCGCTGATGTTATTTGCAGTACATGATAGTACATTTATAAGAGATATGCAATTAAAGTATTCTCTAAAGAAAGTATTCTTTATCACATGCCCTATAGATAAAAAAGACTTTCTTTAGAGAAAACTTGAGTAGGTTACTTTTTATTTCACAAAGACCTTTCTCACGCTTCCATCAGAATACTTGATAAGGTTGATTCCAGGGGTGGGAGCGGTGATTCGTGTGCCATTGATGGAGAAACGTGCTACTTCCTTTGCATCGGGCGTGGAGGTACTCGCGGAGTGAATAGCATCGGCCTTGTCCATCTCAACGATGTGTGTAAACATATACCAATTCTTGCGATAAGCATCGTAAGAGCCGTAAGGCACGTAGAGCGTGGCGTCAGCATAATGGCTCTTTTCCCACCATCCTTCGTCGAGGGAGGGGGAAGGATTGTAGGAATAGATAGAGGTGAGATTGTTGCACTCATAGAATGCTTGGCTTTGAATTGTTGTAAGGCTTTGGGGTAGGGTAACGGAGGTGAGATTCGTACAGCCATAGAAGGAGTAATAACCAATCAGCGTGGTGTTGCTCGGCAGTTTCACAGAGAGCAAATTTCTTGCGCCTATGAATATCGAGTAGCATTCTCCGTTGTCTGTCATTTTAGCGTAGGTGCCCATATTGTTCTCAAGGAAGAAGAATGGTTGCTTGCCATTGTCTACCATCTTGGCCTCGCTCAGATCTATGTGCGTCAGATTGCCTGTAAAAGTAGATCCATCGCATCCGGCCATGGCGCGGATAAAGGCAATGTCGTCGATGTCGATCTCGCCCGTCACTTTTAGACGAGTCACGTTGTGGCGCTGCCAGCTGTCAACGAGTGTGCTTAGTGTGCCGTGATTGTTTACGTGGATCGTTACGAGATCGGTGATGAGCGGATTCGTGGTGTCAATCTCTTTCACGTTGTAGAAATCAGTCCATCCATCAGCCCCGCGATAGAAGTCTGTACGTCCTTGAGGCACATAGAGTGTGCAATCATCTCTCAGTCCTGTTTGGATCAAATGTGTGCCATCAATCATTTGAGCGGGTTGAGGATTCAGCGAGTATATAGTTGTGAGGTTATTACAGTATTGGAATGCTAAAGACCCAATCTCAGTCAGCGAAGCAGGCAGGGTGATGGATTTGAGATTACTGCAAGCGTAGTATTTATTATTAGTTGATTATCAATATTCTACGCTCTAAACGGTAGAAAAGTGG
>CALEKA010000051.1 GCA_937898715.1 uncultured Prevotella sp. | reverse complement strand
CGGGTCTACCGTGATAGCTATAAGAATGGGATGATAGGTGTGAAAGTTGGGATAAATCCTATCGTGACAACACTTTTGAAGAAGCTTGCAGGCTACTCTCATCGTTGCAAGGCGGTGGGGGTGGCCTGCAAGCGTGAAAATGCATATTATTCAATGTTATACGTATTATTGCATGATAATGTACGAATAATGCCCTTTTTGCTTGCTTATGTCAATTAAAATGACGAATATTGCAGTCACGTTATTAGAATCTAAACTATTTCATAAGCAAAAAGAAAGCCTATGCTACGTATAGCAATCCAAGCAAAAGGACGATTAAACGAAGATACCATGGCACTGCTCGCCGATGCGGGCATTGATGTGGCACAGAGCAAACGCAAATTGGTGGCCCGTGCTAAGGGCTTCCCCATCGAAGTACTTTACCTGCGCGACGATGATATACCTCAAGCTGTCCATATGGGTGTGGCAGATGTGGGTATTGTCGGACTCAACGAGGTGGCAGAGCGCGGCATGGACGTGACGGAAGTGATGAAGCTTGGCTTCGGTGCGTGCCGTATTTCCTTGGCTGTGCCTCGTGAGGTAGACTACACTGGCGTGGAATGGTTTGAGGGCAGATGCGTGGCTACCTCTTATCCGCATGTGCTGAAAAACTTTTTCGCAGAGAAGGGCATCCATGCCGATATCCACGAGATTGCAGGTAGCGTAGAGATTGCTCCCGCTGTGGGCATGGCAGATGCCATCTTCGACATTGTATCGTCGGGCGGTACGCTTGTGCAAAATGGCCTTCGCGAGGTGGAAGAGGTGTTCTATAGTCAAGCCGCTCTCATTGCTACACCGGGCCTCTCGCCCGAGAAGATGGCAGATGTGGAGAAACTTAAGTTTCGCTTCAGCTCGATTGTCAATAGTCGTGGCTACAAATACGTGCTTATGAACATCCCCACCGACCTTGTCGACGCTGCTGTAGAACTGCTTCCTGCCATGCGCTCTCCGACCATTCTTCCTCTTGCTGCAGAGGGTTGGTGCTCTATGCACGTAGTCATTCCCGAGGACGTGCTTTGGGAAAAGGTAGAAAGCCTTAAGCAATTGGGCGCCGAAGGAATATTGGTGCTCAATCTTGAGAATATGATTCCTTAATGGGAACAACTCTTGTTGTGCATGAAACGTCCATCTATTGCGCATGAAACGCCCCCATCTGTCCTGCATGAAACGTCCATCTATTGTGCATAAGATGTCAATCAGAGCACAAGCGCGTGGCAAACAGTCCTTACATGAACCTTAGAACAGTACATATATTATATAAGAATGGAAATCATCAAGCAAGCAAACGAAAGCAGTTGGGAGAAACTTTGCGAGCGCAATGTGCCCAACGATGAGCAAGTGATAGAAAGTGTGCAAACCATTGTCGGTGAAGTGCGACATCATGGCGATGAAGCTTTGCGCCGCTATGCTCTCCAATTCGATCATGCTACGATAGGCAGTCTCGAACTGAGCAAGGAAGAGCGTGCCGAGGCAGAGAACCATGTGAGTGAAGAGGTGAAAGAAGCCATCCACCATGCGCTGCATAATATCACTGCTTTCCATCAAGCTCAGCTTCCCCACGAAGTTGAAGTGGAGACGCAGCCTGGCGTTCGTTGTTTGCAGAAGGCGGTTCCCATTCAGCGAGTAGGTCTTTACATCCCGGGCGGGCGTGCTCCGCTATTCTCTACCGTGCTGATGCTTGCAGCTCCAGCACGCATTGCGGGTTGTCCTGAGGTAGTACTCTGCACGCCGCAGGGAGCAGACGGCCATATTGCGCCCGAAATCATTTATGCTGCCAATGCGTGCAGGGTAGACCATATCTACCGCGTAGGTGGTGCGCAAGCCATAGCCGCTATGGCATATGGCACGGAGAGCATTCCTCGCGTAGACAAAATTTTTGGTCCGGGCAACCGCTTCGTGACCCATGCCAAGCAGCTGGTGAGTACCACTACAGCCATCGACATGCCTGCTGGACCATCCGAGGTGCTCGTCATGGCCGATCATACGGCACGTCCCGACTATGTGGCAGCCGATATGCTCTCACAAGCCGAGCATGGTCCTGACAGCCAAGCCATACTCGTATGTCAGAGTGAAGACTTCGCTAAGCAGGTGGCCGACGAAGTGGTGCGCCAAACGGCTCTTCTTCCTCGCAAAGAATTGGTAGAGAAGAGCTTGAGTCATAGCCGTATCCTCATCTTCGATACTCGTGAGCAGATGACGGCTTTCTCCAATGCCTATGCTCCTGAGCACCTCATCATCTCGATGGATCAGCCATGGCAAATAGCCGAACACATCACTGCTGCGGGTAGCGTATTCATCGGCAACTATTCGCCCGAATCGGCGGGCGACTACGCTTCGGGCACCAATCACACCCTTCCGACGAGCGGATGGGCCCGTTCGTTCAGCGGTGTGAATATTGATAGCTTTATGCGCAAGATCACGTTCCAGCAGCTCTCTCAAGAAGGGCTGCAATCGCTGAGCCAAACCATTGTGAGTATGGCCGAAGCAGAAGGTCTACATGCCCATGCACAAGCTGTAAGAGTGAGAGCATGAGCCGTTTCGTATGAAATCGTCCGTCGAAAAGCACAACCCGAATACCCCCAAGCCTTATGACAACTAAGAAAGACCTATACATTCGCCCCAACATAGCGCAGCTGGAACCCTATTCTACAGCACGTGATGAATATAAGGGTGGCGACATGTCCATATGGCTCGATGCTAACGAGAGTCCCTATGATAACGGTGTAAACCGTTACCCAGACCCTCATCAGAAAGCCTTGAAGCAGCAGATAGCAGAGCTCAAGGGCGTAGCGCCCAATCAAATTTTTATAGGAAACGGTAGCGATGAGGCAATCGACCTCTGTTTCCGCATATTCTGCGAACCCGGAAGGGACAACGTAGTGAGCATCAGTCCCACTTACGGCATGTACAGCGTGGCAGCAGCCATTAATAATATAGCAGTGCGCGAAGTGCCGCTTGCAGAGGCCGACTATGGTCTGTCTACCTCTTCACTGCTTGCAGCTGCGGATGAGCACACTCGTCTCTTGTGGGTGTGTTCGCCCAACAACCCTACGGGAAATGCATTCTCGCTGAGCCAGCTTGAGGAGTTGGCAGAGAAGTTTGACGGAGTGCTTGTGGTAGACGAGGCATATGCCGACTTCTCTTCCGAGAAGAGCATGCTTACGGTGCTTGGTGATCATCCCAACGTCGTAGTGCTTCAGACGCTCAGCAAGGCTTGGGGCATGGCGGGCTTGCGCCTCGGACTCGCTTTCGCTTCGCCCCGTATAGCCGAGCTCTTTGCTCGTGTGAAATATCCTTACAATGTCAATGCTCCCACACAGCAGGAGGTGGCTCATCGTCTTCAGACCGAACCTCATGATGCTCATGTGGCGGAGGTCTGCGCAGAGCGCGAATGGCTCTCCGAGCAACTGTCTGCGCTCCCTTGTGTGGAGCGAGTATTTCCTTCCGATGCCAATTTTCTCTTGGTCAAGGTGACTGATCCCGATGGGCTCTATGCGCGTCTTGTGGAGAAAGGCATCATCGTGCGCAACCGCAATCGGGTGAAAGGCTGCGAGGGCTGCTTGCGCATCACGGTGGGCACGCCTGAGCAGAACCGTGTGGTCGTGCGGGTGGTAGGAGAGCGATAAGCTTAGAGGCTGAGGCTATAGGGGACTATGCGATATAGGCGAGCTATGTGTTCTATGTGATATAGGACGATATAGGTATTTTAGGCCTTCTATAAATGCTATATGTCTCTGCCTCTTCTTGCAACTCACATTATTCCTTTTCCTAAACCTTCCTTCCTATGAAGAAACTCCTTTTTATTGATCGTGACGGGACCATCATCCGTGAGCCCGCCGATTTCCAAATAGATTCTCTTGAAAAACTTGAGTTCGTGCCTGGAGCCATCAGTGGGCTTCGGCTCTTGATGGACACAGACTATGAACCTGTGCTTGTGAGCAATCAAGACGGGCTCGGCACGGATAGCTTTCCCGAGGAAACCTTTTGGCCAGCGCATAACAAGATGCTGCAAACGCTTGAGGGCGAAGGCATCCGTTTTGCGGCGCAACACATCGATCGCACCTTCGAGCATGAGCATGCTCCTACGCGTAAGCCCGGCACGGCAATGCTCACTCCTTATATGCAGCCCGAGTACGACCTTCAGCACTCCTACGTGATAGGCGACAGAGCCACTGATGTGCAACTTGCCGTCAACCTCGGATGTCGTGCTATCTTGCTGCAACCCGCTGAGGCTGCCGAGCAGATGCTCTCTGCCGAGCAGCGTGAAGCCCTTGCCCTTGCCACAACCGATTGGGCTGCCATAGCCGAATACGTGAGAACTACTGAGCGCAGAGCTTCCATCGTGAGAAAGACTGCCGAGACCGATATCCATGTAGAGGTAGACCTCGACGGACGTGGCACTACGCAGATCTCCACCGGTCTGCACTTCTTCGACCACATGCTTGCCCAGCTCCCTCACCACGCAGGCATATCGCTCTTGTGCATCTGCCACGGCGACCTCGAAGTAGACGAGCATCACACCATGGAGGATGTGGCGATAGCCCTTGGTGAAGCCCTTCGCCAAGCCTTGGGCGATAAGCGAGGCATAGAGCGCTATGGCTTCGTACTGCCTATGGACGAGTGTGATGCAATGGTCACGCTCGACTTTGGCGGTCGCATCGATTTCCAGTGGAACGTAAAGTTCACGCGTGAATACGTGGGCGATACACCCACGGAGATGTTTAAGCACGTGTTTCAATCGCTTGCCTCTGCCATGCAGTGCAACCTCCACATTGAGGCGCGTGGTGAGAACAATCACCACTTGATAGAAGCCGTCTTTAAGGCATTTGCGCGTGCGCTCCGTCAAGCCATTCGGCGCAATGTATTCAGTTACGAACTTCCCAGTAGTAAAGGCATATTATGATAGCAATCATCGACTATAAGATGGGCAATCTCCGTTCGGTAGAGAACGCCCTAAGCCGTCTTGGCGCCCAATACGAAGTGACCGCCGATGCCGCCACCATTCAAAGGGCCGACCACGTGCTCCTGCCTGGAGTGGGCAATTGTGCTGAAGCCATGCATAATCTGCGTGAGAGCGGGCTCATACCCGTCATCCGTCAGTTGCGCCAGCCCGTGCTCGGCATCTGCGTAGGCTTGCAGGTGATGTGTCGCGATTCGGAAGAAAGCGCCACTGCCGAAGGGCTTACTCCGTGTATGAACATCTTCGACTCTCACGTGCGCCGTTTCCCTACCGACCCCGAAGCCAAAGTGCCTCATATGGGGTGGAACACGCTGGGCAACCTTGAGAAGAAACTCTTCGATGGCGTCCATAGTGGCGACTCCGTCTACTACGTTCACTCCTTTTACCCCACGCTCTGTCCCGACACCATTGCCACCACGCGCCACGGTTCTGTGCTCTTCAGCGGAGCACTCAAGTATGAGCAATTCTATGGCACACAATTCCATCCAGAGAAGAGCGGCGACGTGGGCGAACGCATTCTCAAAAACTTTATTAGCTTATGATGATCCTCCCCGCCATCGACCTCATAGGCGGACGCTGTGTGCGTCTGTCGCAGGGCGATTATGAGCAAAAGAAACAATACGATGCCTCGCCGCTTGAGATGGTAGAGGCTTACGTCCGTCACGGACTCCGACGCATCCACGTGGTCGATCTCGATGGAGCCAAAGCCTCACGACCAGCGAATCTCGACACGTTGCGCCAGATAGCTGCTGTCGAAGGAGCAGAGATAGAGTGGGGCGGTGGCATCAAGAGTGCCGATGCCCTGAATCAGGTATTTGACGCTGGTGCGAGGTATGCCGTAGTAGGCAGTGTGGCAGCCCGTCAGCCCGAACTCTTTGAGGAGTGGCTTCAGGAGTTTGGCGCGGAGCGCATGGTGCTCGGTGCCGATGTGAAGGGAGGCCGAGTCTCGGTCAATGGATGGAGAGAGGAAGTAGACCTCACCATCGACCAGCTCATCGATCGCTTCCTGCCCCTCGGCCTAAACCAAGTAATCTGCACCGAAATCTCGCGCGATGGCATGTTGCAAGGTCCCGCTACCGAACTCTATGTGAGGCTTCAGAAGAAGTACCCCACCATCGACATCACCGTGTCGGGAGGCATCTCCTCGCGAGCCGACATAGACCAGCTGCGCCAACTTGGCTTGCGCAAGGTGATTGTGGGAAAAGCCATCTACGAAGGACGTATCAAACTTGAAGAACTATGCTGAGCAAACGTATCATTCCATGCCTCGACGTGAAGGAGGGGCGCACCGTAAAGGGTATCCACTTCGAAGACCTGCAAGATGTGGGCGATGCCGTAGAGCTCGGTCAGCACTATGCGCGGACGGGTGCTGACGAACTGGTATATCTCGACATCAGTGCCACGCGCGAAGGTCGCAACACTTTCACGCAGCTCGTTAGCCGCATAGCCGATGGCATCAACATCCCATTCACCGTGGGTGGAGGCATATCGACCATCGACGATGCCGCACGCTTGCTCGATGCAGGCGCCGACAAGGTGAGCATCAACAGCGCAGCTATAGCCCATCCCGAACTAATCGATCAGATAGCCACGCGCTATGGTTCGCAGTTTGTCGTAGTGGCAGTCGATGCGCGTCACGAGCCCCTTGCCGACGGTGTCGACGAGTCGCAAGCACATTGGACCGTGTGTACGCATGGCGGAACGCAGCCCACGCAGCGTGAACTCTTCGAGTGGACGCACGAGGCACAGGAGCGTGGTGCTGGTGAAATTCTCTTCACCTCGATGAACCACGACGGCACGCGCAAAGGCTATCCCTGCACCACCTTTGCGCGCCTTGCTTCCCACCTCCGCATACCCATCATCGCTTCGGGTGGAGCGGGCAGTGCAGCCGACATAGCCCATGTCCTTGGCGAGGGTCGTGCCGATGCTGCCCTCGCCGCCAGTATCTTCCACTATGGCGAGATCACCATTCCGCAGCTGAAGGAAGAGCTTCGGAAGCAGGGAATATGTGTGAGAAAGTAATAAGTAACAAGTAATAAGTAATACATTCCTTTTTGGAAAAGTATTAAGTATTACATTCTTGCTCATCGCTGGGCGTTACTTTTTTACTTACTATCTTACCTCTTACTTGAAACACACGTTACTTCTTACATGAAACCAGTATGTTGACTTTTGATAATTTAAATCTATCCAAATGTGCCGATGGGCTATTGCCCGTAGTGGTGCAAGATGCTACCACGCTGCGAGTGCTCATGCTCGGATATATGAATCGCGAAGCCTTCGACAAGACACAAGCCGAGGGACGCGTCACCTTCTACAGCCGCACGCGGCAAAAGCTTTGGACCAAGGGCGAGACCTCGGGCCACTACCTACTGGTAGACAAAATGTATGTCGACTGCGATGCCGACACCCTGCTCGTCATGGCCCATCCCATAGGCCCCACGTGCCATCGCGGCACGACCGCCTGCTTCGATACCCCAGCCGAGGAAGGCTTCATTCGTTCGCTCTCCGAACTCATCCGTCGGCGCCATGCCGAGATGCCCGAGGGCTCGTATACCACGCACCTCTTCATCAAGGGCATCAAAGCCATCACCAAGAAGGTGGGCGAGGAGTGTACAGAGAGTATCATCGAGGCAGTTGACGGCAATCGCGACCGCTTCATCTACGAGGCAGGCGACCTCATGTACCACTACCTCGTCATGCTTGAGCAAATGGGCGTGTCGCTCTCAGAGATAGAGCACGAACTGCTGTTGAGACATTCCTAACTGGGCCACAAATTATCCTATCTGTTGCAAAGTTACAGCAAGCCAAGTTTCTAAGCAAAAAGAGTGAACAAACTGTACACTTTTTCTTCATCACATCTTCCTCGCGTGCGCGATCGCGCATTACAGCGAATTTTAGGAGAGGCTGATTACACTCGTAGCGTAATGAAATGGCAACTCTCTGATAATCAAGAAAATTAAGGAATAAAAAAGCCTACACTCTGCTTGCACCCCTCTTGCACACACGCTCTCACAATATAAGCTTTTGTATGGGGAAAATTATCCCTTGGTACAGAAAAAATTATCCCTTGGAACAGAATAAATTATCCCCCCTTGTAGAAATTTCTGCAAGGGGGGATAATTCTTGAGGGGCGAATAGTTCGGAGAAAAGGCAAAAATGTAGGCAAAGTGCAAGCAAATAAAGTTTGCCTACACTCTGTAAAAACCTGATAATCAATTTATTGAGAGAAAATAGTGACGGATAAGGGCCAAAAGTCCGTCAAAACAGCGGAGCGCGTGCGCGCGTATACGCGTGAGAAGAAAAGTATTAATGATTCAAGTTTCGGATTTAGAATGGGCGGGCTGAATCCGAAACTTAAATTAATGAGAAATTAATGTTCAATTAATGAGCATTAATGTTTAGAACAAGCGCGAAGCGCAACTCAGATTTTATGTAGATGCCGACGCATCGTCCCCTCGCTGCAGACTGAAAAGTTTCGTTGAAACAAGCACATTCGTAATAGAAATTACGAAGTTCGTCGATTTTCTTCTGCAAAGATTGGTGAGGTAAAAGGGTTTTTCGTAAATTTACCGCGGAATTTTTAATAAAGGTTATAGGCCGTTGCCGTAGGTCGTGCGCGGCGCCTCATTTTCACAACTCGAAAAGCCGAAAACAATAACAGCTAATATATGAAACGAACACTACTCTTCTTTTGTTCACTCCTGTTGCTATGCCTCACGTCGGCACAAGCAACACCAGCTTTTAAGTCGGGCACACGATATCGCATCGTGAGCCACCTCTACGACGATACCGGCTTGTTGGTACTCGGTGCCAACCATAGCTCGTCGGCAGTGCTCTATTATGACACCGACGAATCGACTGCCACCGATGGATGGTGGTATATCGAGCAGGCAGCCAATGGCTTCACCATCCAGAATGCACAGAGCAAACAGTACATCACTTGGACTACTCAGCGCGTATCCGGGCAAATCAAAGGACTCTACCTCACCGATTCATCGCAGGGCGCTACAAGCCAGTGGACCTTCGAAGAGGGTAATGGCGCTGATGGCTATATGATCGTGCGCAATGTAGATCAGACCACACAACTCTTCAACTTGCGCCGTGATGGTAGCAACCTCTTTGGTTCGTACGAGGGCAGTGGTACTGACAATAACGAACTCTTCAAGATCTACGACGAAGAGGGCAACGAATACCTTGCCGATGGCACCATCGTAAAGAGTGGTGAATCCGGTGGTGGCGAATCCGGCGGTGGAGAATCGGGCGGTGGCTCTGAATCGGGCGACAATGTGACCGAGACCGCCGACTTTACTAAGACAAGCGGTGTGACCGTGATGGACGAATACTGGGAGCGCACAGGCATTTCTACCCCCGTGGTGCTCACCACCGACAAGACCAACCCCGTGCTCTACTCCATCGTCAACCTCCGACTCAACGATACAAAAGCCAACTATGCCTACGTGAGAGTGAGCGATGGTAAACTCGTGCAGACGCAGGACGCATCGCTCCGCACCCACTTCTACTTCATGCAGAGCTATGGCGGCATACAGATCTACTCAGAAGATGGGCAGTACGTGGCCACGAGTTATCCCTCAAGCTACAACGGACAGACGGCAGTCGACGTACAAACGGGCACGTCGAACTACGGCGCCAACATATGGGACATCAGCTGGCAAGGCAGCACATCGCCCGCAGGCTATGCCATCGGCAAGGCCGACAATAAGACCTCAAGCAGTTGGGGCTGGGGTGGCACCTCCACTACGCAGCAGAGTTCTTACTATTATTGGAACGACTATTCAGGCACGAAGATCGGTCTTTACAGCGTAGACGGAGGTTCCACCTTCGTGTTCACTTCAAGCGACTCACGCCACTTAGAGTCACTCCTCAGCCAAGGCATCAACGTGGCGGGTGCAGCCGTGCCCCTCACCATGGCACTCGACTCCGTGCGCATCAACGATAAGCAGCTCATCTACGATCAGAGCGAAGGCGTATATTACTGTCCGCTGCCCAGCACCGTGCGCGAGACAGCCAGCTTCACGCTCCCTCTGACCTATCGCACCAAGAGCGGCTACGAGGGCACACTCAAGCTCAACGGCATGACCCCCGATGCAGAGACTCACAACGTGACACTCACCGACGTAGACTGCTCTACCACCTATCCGCTCACACTTGATAACGCCAACGGTACGACCATAGCCAAGGGAAAGCTTCGCTTCACCTATCTGAGCATTGTCGAGATGAATGTGGCCTCATGCAATGGCAACTCTTATACTACGGGCACCATGCGCGTGACCTACCCCGACCAAGAAGGTTACGATTCCACCTACATCGCCGCATTCAAGTATCGCGGAGCATCATCAAGCAATTATCCCAAGCGCTCATATGCCGTGAAGATGCGCGATGAGAATGGCGAGAGCGTAGACCGCAAATTCTTGGGCCTTCGTTCGGACAACAACTGGATACTCGACGCCATGTATATCGACCCCGCTTGTATGCGCAACCGCGTGGTGACCGACCTGTGGAACGATTATTCTGTGAAACCCTATCAAGCAGAGTTTGAGAAGAAAGTGCGCAACGGCACGCGAGGCCGCTTCGTAGAAGTATTCCTCAACGGATCTTACTATGGACTCTACTGCATGACCGAGAAGCTCGACCGCAAGCAACTGAAGCTGAAGAAATATGATCCCGACACGAAGACCATACACGGCCTGCTCTACAAGTCGAAGGATTGGTGCTACGAGACCTTCATGGGCCACGAAAGCAACAAGAATACCTATCCCGGTACCGACCCCGAAAGCTACACCAACAAGCTGGGCAAGGAGACGTGGACGAGCTACGAGCAGAAATATCCCGACTACGAGACAGAAGCCGTAGAGTGGGAACCCCTCTACAACGCAGTGAAGTATGTAGCAAAGAGCACAACAAGCTATCTTAACTTCCAGGAGAAAACCGTAAAGAGCCGTTTCGACTACCCCGTAGTGCGCGACTACTACCTGCTCATCGAACTCATCCTTGCCACCGATAATCATGGCAAAAACATGTACTTCTACGTCTACGATAACGACAAGTCGAGCAAGGTAGGCATTGCTCCTTGGGACTTGGACGGTACATGGGGTGTGCGTTGGGATGGCGGCACTTCGTTTACGAAGAATGCTGCACAAGATTTCGACACCTTCATCTGGGCTCACGAGCACGGACAGAACACACTGTTCTACAGCCTGAAGAAGTTCCTCCACTTCAGCGACTCACTCGCCGTACGCTATGCCGAGCTTCGCCAGGGAGAGTTCGATCCCGACCGACTCGCACAGCGCATCTCCGACTACGCCAGCCTCTTCGCCGACAGCCAAGCCGACAAGCGCGAAGAAGGAAAGTGGGGCGTAACCAACAGCCGCCACACCGACATTGCCACAGCTGCCACTTATGCCGAAGACTGGATTAAGCAGCGCGTGGCCTTCCTCGATGAGCAGTATGGCTACGATCCCTCCCAGACGGCTATCAATGCCGCAAAGGCCGAAGCCTTCTTCTCTGCCGTAGGCGGACAGGGAGCCATCGCCGTTCATACAGGAAAGGCTCAGACCATAAGCATCTATAATGTGGCAGGTCAGCTCGTTCGCACCACCGAGGTAGGCGAGGGCTTGACGCCCATTAAGGGTTTCGCTCCAGGTATCTATGTGGTCAACGGTGTGAAGGTCGTGGTAAGATAAACGGCTTCAAAACATTGATAGCGGTGGCGCACCGCGCTTCTCTTTGAACATTAATCTCCATTAATTGGACATTAATTATTCATTAATATTATTCGTGTATCTGCTGAGATAAAGCAGAACGAACCCACGAAGTAAGGTAGAATTAATGAATAAATTAATGTCCAATTAATGGAGATTAATGTTTAAAGATAAGCGCGGTGCGCCCACCCAAGCCCTTAGTGTAAAAATAATATCCTCGTTATTTAATCATTAAAAGGACAAATAACGCCGATAAGCCGAAAATTCTACTTACCTTTGTCGGCGAGGTTCTATTCTATCGTGGAATAGAGCGCTATACGTAAGAAAACAATACAACACACACAATAATGATATCAATGAACGACAAACACACGCGATGCAGAGCGGGCGGTCTGAAAGGATTGCTTGCACTGTTGACCCTTTGCAGTGCTACGCTCACATCGTGGGCACAGCTCAGCGAAAGCAAAACCTACTACATCAAGAGTTCCGTATCGGGGCAAGTGATGTCGAACGGAAGTTCGGGCACAGCGGGCGAGTCGATCAAACTCGACGCCGTCAACGAGAACTCGTACGGACAGAAATGGAAACTCGTCAGCACAGGTAATGACAATGAATACGTCATCCAAAGTGCAGGCTATAGCAACATGGCCATTGATGCCAACCCCACTAAGGGCTATTACTTGCTGCAGTGGACCTACGATCTGTCGTCGGTCAACGAGCGCTTCACCATCACCCCCGTGGATGGCAAGGACGATACCTACACCATCAACTGGACAGGCGACACCAACCGCCGCATAGCAGAAGATAGCAAAGGCGAACTCTATGTCAGTACGACCGCGGCTACGCAGAGCGAAGCCCAGTTCGTGTTTGAAGAAACTACCGAACAGCAGGCAAGAAAGACAGAAGAATGGGAAAACGAAACTATCTTCGGCGTGAACAGACTTCCCGCTCATGCCACCTTCATCCCCTACAGCTCTACCGAAAAACTTCAAGCCGATAAGGATCGCTACGACCATCCGTGGGTAGACCCTACGGGAGCCGACTGGATGAGCCTAAATGGCGTGTGGAACCTGAGATGGTCGACCAATACCACAGAGCGCCCCGCAGCCGATTTCTATGGCGACGACGTCGACGCCACAGCGTGGGACACCATCAGCGTGCCTTCATGCCTCGAGATGAAGGGATACGGCAAGCCCTACTATATCAATGTGAACTACCCCTTCGTAGACAACTCTCCTTATATCACCATGAAGGGAGGCTGCGAAAACGGCGTAGCCTCGTATCGTCGCACATTCACCCTACCCGCAGGATGGACCGAGAAGCGCGTAGTGCTCCACTTCGATGGTATCTACAGCGCGGCCTACGTGTGGGTGAATGGTAAGTATGTGGGTTACACCGAGGAGTCAAACAACGACTCTGAGTTCGACCTCAGCAACGTGGTGCGCGAGGGGGAGAACAATATCTCCGTGCAGGTGATTCGCTTCAGCGATGGCTCTTACTTGGAAGACCAAGATATGTGGCGCATGAGCGGCATTCATCGCGACGTATACCTCTATGCCACACCTAAGGCTTACGTGGCTGACCACGTGATAAGTAGCGACCTCTCTTCCGACCTCTCTACTGCCAACGTGAGCATACAGCTCAATCTCAACAACGATGCCGCTCAGAGCGTGACGAAGAAACTTCGCACTCGCTTGCTCGATCCTCAGGGCAAGGTGGTAGCTGTCAGCCTTGACGATGTAACCCTCGGCGCTAACGAGCAAAATCATGAGCAAGACGTAGAACTGGGCAATATCAGCAACATCGCACTGTGGTCGGCTGAGCAGCCCAACCTCTACACCATCGAAGTAGCAGAGCTCGATGCCAATAGCAACGAGGAAATGGCATTCGCCACAAAGTATGGCTTCCGCAAGATTGAGACGAAAAACAATCGCATCTATATCAACGGTCAACGCGTCTACTTCCGCGGTGTGAATACACAAGATACTCACCCCGTACACGGACGCGCTATCGACGTGGCCACCATGCTGCGCGACGTGACGATGATGAAGCAAGCCAACATCAACACCGTGCGTACCAGTCACTATCCGCGTCAGGCCAAGATGAACGCAATGTTCGACTATTACGGACTCTACGTGATGGACGAAGCCGACATCGAATGCCACTTCAACTGGGAACAGAGCGGCAACACCATCACGCGTGCCGAATCATGGAAGGCACAATTCCTCGACCGCACAGAGCGCATGGTGCTCCGCGACCGCAATCACCCCTCTATCATCTTTTGGAGCTTAGGCAACGAGAGCGGCACGGGCAACAACCTACAAGCCACTTACGACTACATTAAGAGCATCGACACGGAGCGCCCCGTTCACTACGAAGGAGCCACTCGCGACCGTGCCTCTTATACCGACCTCTTCAGCGTGATGTATCCCACCCTGGCCTCTGCCACAAGCGATGCCAAGAACAATCGCGACAAGAAACCCTACTTCATGTGTGAGTTTGCTCACTCTATGGGCAACGCCACTGGTAACTTCAAGGAGTATTGGGACGCCATCGTAGGTTCTACTTACGGCATTGGTGGTTGCGTATGGGACTGGGTAGACCAGAGCATCTACGATGCTGACGACATTAAGAGAGGACTCCTCAACAGCAATGGCTATCCCAAGTATCGTACGGGCTACGACTATCCCGGACCGGCACAGGGCAACTTCGTCAACAACGGTTTGATCACCGCCAATCGTGCATGGAGCCCCAAACTCACCGAGGTGAAGAGCGTCTACCAACAGGTAGCCTTTGGCTATAGTACTACGAAAAAGGAGGTTACGCTCACCAACAACTACAACTTTACCGACCTTTCTCAGTACAAGCTTGCCTATGCCCTGTTAGCTGATGGCGTAGAAGTAGAAACCGATACGCTCGCTATCCCAAGCGCATTTCCTGGCACAAAGACCACGGTCACGCTGCCCATCTCTACTGCCACCGACGATGATAAGGAGTACTTGCTCAACCTCTATGTGGTATTGGCCGACGATGCTTCTTGGGCAAAAGCCGGCTACCCCATTGCGCAGCAACAATATACGCTCAAGGCTCGCGCCGCAAAGTTGCCCAGCGTAAAGGTTCCCGCCGATGCCGAAGCATTGACCATCACCAAGAACAAGAGCAACACCGTCGTGGGCAACAGCAAGTTTAGCGTTACACTTAACACAAGCACCAACCAACTCCAAAGTTGGAAGTATGGCGAAACCTCCATCTTCGGTGCCGCTTCTCAGGCTTTCACTTACGACAACTTCCGCTGGGTAGAAAACGATGAGTCGACGGGCAATACGCTCAGTACTGCCAATGGCGTAAGTTCACGCACGCTCCTCCAGGAGCCCACGCTCAACGCTACCGATGGCTCCGTCACGTTCTCCGTACAGGAAAAGGGATCTTACTGCAATACGCGCTACGACTACACCGTCTATCCCGACGGCACACTCGACCTATCTTCGACTTACGTCACGCAGACCGCCACAAATCTGCGCCGCATCGGAACGCGCTTCGCTCTCGCATCCACATTCGACACCATCAGCTACTACGCTCGTGGTCCGTGGGAGAACTACGTAGACCGCTGCCAAGGCTCGCTCCTCGGTCGCTTCACCTCTACAGCATCCGACTTCTTCACCGCTTATTCTCGTCCGCAGTCATGTGGTAACCGTCAGGACCTGCGCGACTTCACCATCCACGATCGCCGTTCAGGACTCTCACTCTTCGTGCAGACCGAGGGCAAGGTAAGCTTCTCCGCACTCCCTTACGAAGACGCAGTCATCGCAGGCAAGAAGCACTGTTGGGAACTGAGCAAGAGCCGCGTAGTGATCCACCTCGATTACTATCAGATGGGCTTAGGCAACGGCAGTTGCGGTAAGGGCACTGGCACACTGAGCAAGTATCTCTGTCCGCAAGGCACCTTCACCAATAAAGTGCGCCTCCGTCCGTTCTCAAAGGACGAACAGACGGGCATCTCGCAAGTAGAAGCCTCTGCTTCATCCCTGCTCTCAGTCATCGTAGACAACGGCCGCGTGGTTTGCACAGGTAGCATTCCCGCCAACACCGCCCTCACCGTCTACGACCTCGGAGGCAGCGTAATCGCTCACACCACCGCCGCCTCTGCTACTTCACAACTGAGCGTAAGCATCGATAGCGCTCCCCGTGGCGCATACCTCGTCAAGGTAGGTAAGACCACTTACAAGGTAGTGAAGTAAGGATCGAACAATCCGTATTCTTAGTTTAATAAGATTAGGAGTTTAATAAGTTTAGTGGGTTTAACAAGTTTATGCGCAAACAGCGCAAAGCTTATCCCTAAACTTGTTAAACTCCTAAACTTATTAAACCCATTAAACTCACTAAACTCATTAAATCCTTATGCACCACATACTCTTCATCTGTCTTGGCAACATCTGCCGTTCCTGCACAGCCGAGGAAATCTTCCGCACGCTCGCGATTCAGCAAGGCGTGGAGAAGCAATTCCAGATAGACTCCGCCGGTCTCATAGATTACCACGAAGGCGAACTTCCCGACCATCGCATGCGAAGTCATGCCTCGCGCCACGGCTATCAACTCACGCACCGCTCGCGCCCCATCACCGAAGCCGACTTCTCTCGCTTCGACCTCATCGTAGCTATGGACGAGGCCAACCGTTCTCGTCTCCTACAGTTGGCCCCCACGGAAGCAGCCAAGCAAAAAATCATCATGATGGCATCCTATCTTCGTCACCACCCCGAAGCCGATACCATCCCCGATCCCTATTACGGAGGCCCCGAGGGCTTTGAGCTTGTAATCAATCTTTTGGAAGACGCATGCGCCACACTCCTTGCCACCCTTACCAACGCCCCATCGACTACAAACGAGGAATAAAAACCGAAGGAAGCTTTTTTTGAGCCATACAAAACGCATATCCAAATAAAAGTGTTACATTTGCAAGAAGTTAGTGTGAAAACTACGAAACAATAATATTACAACAATAAACAACGTAACTTAATATCATGGAACAAAAGGATTTGCAGCACATTGCTGGCCAGTTCGAGATTGAAGGAACCGTAGCAGAGGTAAAGCCCCTGGGCAACGGCTTGATTAATACCACTTACAAGGTAGTGACCGAGGGCAACGCTCCCGACTACGTGCTTCAGCACATCAATACAGCCATCTTCCCCGATGTAGACATGCTGATGGGCAACATCGTGGCAGTGACTGGACACATTCGCAAGAAACTCGAAGCAAAGCACACCGCAGACATCGACCGCAAAGTGCTCAAATTCGTGCCCTGTAAGGATGGCAAGTACTACTACGTGTTCGACAATAAGTACTGGCGCGTAATGGTGTTCATCCCCGACACCGTATCAAAGAGCGGTGTAACGCCCAAAAGTTCCTACATCGTAGGCGAAACCTTCGGCGACTTCCAAGCCATGCTTGCCGACATTCCCGAGAAACTTGGCGAGACCATCAAGGATTTCCACAATATCGAGTTCCGCCTCCAGCAGTTCCACGAAGCAGTGAAGGAAGACAAGATGGGCCGTGCAGCCGGTGTGAAGGACATTATCGACGAAATCGAAAAGCGTGCCGATGCCATGACAAAGAGTGAAAAGCTCTTCCGCGAAGGTAAACTCCCTAAGCGCATCTGCCACTGCGATACCAAGGTCGACAATATCCTTTTCGACAAAGACGACAGCGTGCTCTGCGTAATCGACCTCGACACCGTAATGCCCAGCTTCATCTTCTCCGACTTCGGCGACTTCCTCCGTTCGGCAGCCAACACACAGGCAGAAGACAGCCCCGAGTACGATAAGATCGACTTCCGTATGGACATCTTCAAGGCATTCACCGAAGGTTATCTCAAGACAGCGAGCGCATTCCTCACTCCCATTGAGATCGAAAACCTTCCCTACGGAGCAACGCTCTTCCCCTACATGCAACTTGTGCGTTTCTTCGCCGACTACCTCAATGGTGATACCTACTACAAGATTCAGTATCCCGAGCACAACCTCGTACGTTCGAAGAACCAGCTCACCCTCCTTCAGCGTGCTGAAGAGAAGATTCCCGAAATGGAAGCCTTCATCCAGGAACAGCTTAAGAAGTAACGGGCCCGCCCTCATAGAGCATATTCTGTATACCTTTATATATACTTTTATATATAAAGAATTTATGTTTTGCAATACTAGTCATGGAATCTCCATTTGCGCAGAAGCAGATGGAGATTTTTTTAGCTCCATTCGTTAAATGCGTGGATGTTTTACACGACAAACGCCTATGTATATTAAAGAAAGGCCAAATCATTTTATCATCTATCGGGATGACAAATCTGTTCAATGCTATTTATTTTTCGTTCAACTCCCGTTCTAAAATGCTTTAATGTTGAGCTTATTTGTTCATCTTTCGTTTCGAAAGGGAAGAAGCGCTCTTTGAAGTGCACTTTAAGGGAGTTATAAACTGCAGTTTATAGCTCTCTTAAAGTGCAGTTTAAAGAGATTATAAAGTGCAGTTTAAAGAGTCTATAAAGTGCTGTTCAAAGAATGCAAAGAAATAAGGCCGCTTGCGAGAAGAGCAAAATTAAAAAACTTCGTCTTTTATTTTGCTCTTCACTCACCTTGCACTAACTCTGCTTCGCCAAGTTAGGCTGCGGTTCGGAAGAGCAACCTAAAAAACTTCGTCTTTTATTTTGCTCTTCACTCACCTTGCACTAACTTTGCTTCGCCAAGTTAGGCTGCATCTCAGCAGAAAAAGCAAAAAACTTCGTCTTTCGCTTTTTTCTGCATTCGATTTGCACTAACTTTCGCTTCGCTCAAGTTAGGCTGCGGTTCGGAAGAGCAACCTAAAAAACTTCGTCTTTTATTTTGCTCTTCACTCACCTTGCACTAACTTTGCACCCTGAAACAAAGGTACCTTTACGATTATGATCAATAGAGAACTGATAAGGCTGAAAGTGGTTCAGCTCGTTTATTCGTACTATCAGAACGAAGGCAAAACACTCGACGTGGCGGAGAAAGAACTCTCGTTCTCGCTCCAAAAGGCGTATGAACTTTACCAATACTTGCTTAGCTTGTTGGTGGAACTTAAGAAGCATGCCGAACGCAAAGACTCTGTTCGTGTGGCTCGAGAGAAGCGCACAGGAACGGCTGTAGGTGGCGTTGCTCCTGATAAGCTCTTTGCTGACAACAAGTTCCTTGTGCAGCTGTCCGACAACAAAGCACTGATAGACTATCAAGAGAATACGAAAGGTCAGTGGGACGAAGAGCCTGCCTTTGTGAAGAAGCTCTATGCCAAAATGTTGGAGAGCGATATTTTCCAACTCTACATGGATCGCGAAGACTTCTCTTATGAAGCCGACCGCGAACTCGTGCGCAAACTCTACAAAACTTTCATCTGCAACAACGAAGACTTCGACTCTCTTCTCGAAGAGCATTCGCTCTATTGGAACGACGACAAGCAGGTGGTCGACTCCTTCGTGATGAAGACCATCAAGCGTTTCAATGAGCAGAGCACACCCGATCAAGAACTCCTCCCGCTCTATGCCGCCGATGAAGATAAGGAATTCGCTTCCAAACTCTTCCGTGCCACCCTTGAACGAGGCGAAGAGCTCCGTGACCTCATCCGTAGCAATACGAAGAATTGGGAATTCAATCGTCTGGCATTCATGGACGTAATCATCATGCAGATTGCCCTGGCCGAAATCCTTACCTTCGACTCCATCCCCTTGAACGTTACTTTCAACGAATACCTCGACATTGCCAAGGTGTACAGTACTCCCCGCAGTTCTTCCTATATCAATGGTATGCTCGACAATATCGTAAAGAATCTCGCTAAGGAAGGTCGCACCACGAAGAAGCGTGAGCGCAAGCCATCTGCAGCAGATGCTGCTCCTGCTCCCAAGGAGAAGGCTTAATCCTTCACATCTATAATAATATATAAGCATTCAACCTATAATTCATTTACAAGATATGAATACCCTATTTTTACAAGCAGCCCAGGGCCAGCAAGGCGGCGGCTACTCTATGATCATCATGATGGTAGTGCTCTTTGCCATCGTATACTTCTTCATGATCCGTCCTCAGAACAAAAAGCAGAAGGAAATCCAGAAGTTCCGCAATGCACTTACCGTAGGTCAGGATGTAGTGACCATCGGCGGAATCCACGGTGTAGTGAAGAATATCAATGACGAAGAGGGTACCGTTACCCTCGAAGTGGCTACTGGCGTGAAGATTGTATTCGCTAAGGAAGCCATCAATCCTGCTGCTTCTGCTGCCACTGCTACGAAGAAGTAAAGAGCACGAAGCACGCAATGCAATGTGTGCATCGACAAGAACAATTCTGATAAGAGCTTATAAGCCGAAGCTACTCTACGCTTAGCGCCACAGCCTCTCCTCTTATGGAGAGTGGTGAGGATAATGGTGCAGAGGGAGTAGGGCAGTGTGCGAGCAGGGGTAGCCTTGCCATTGTGCACATGCCTGCTTATAAGCTCTTATTGTTTTTTTCAGTCTACTCAGAACCTCTTCAGCCAATACCCGGGGGGGCGACGCGTCCTCGCGTCGGCGCAGCCTGTCTTCTCATCTGTTCTGTGGGCGACGCGTCTCTCTCGGCTTCATCTGCGGGCAAATATTGACTCCCATTCCTCTCTCTCTTGGGCTTTCTTGCCATGCCGACGCGGGGACGCGTCGCCCCCAGTATTGGCTGAAAGTCTTGCTATGCCGATGCGAGACGCGTCGCCCACGGAACAGGTTGAATAGAACAAGCGGAGTAGGCTGAAAAGTTCCACTTTTTCCCTCTCCTCCTCTTCCCCTCCTTAAACATACCCGACAAATCATGGCTATTAATATACCTTCCAAACCCAGTCTGCGCCGACATCGCGGCCGCCGGTTGCTGCAGCGCAAATGGATCTCGTGGATGTGGAATAAGCAGACCTTTATCTTCCTCTTCTTCCTCGCCCTGAGCACCACGTTCTGGCTCTTTCAAGCATTGGGCGAGACGTACGAAGAAGAATTCGTCGTGCCTCTCGAACTCAAAGGCGTGCCAAGCAATGTGGTGATCACTACCGAACTGCCCGAGAATCTGCACATCACCTTGCGCGATAAGGGGAGCGTACTCTTAGCCTATAAATATACTCGAAAGTTCAAGCCCGTGGTAGTAGACTTTGAGGTCTATGCCAATGGCACGGGGCATGTCACGATCCAGGGCAACGAGCTCACTCGTCAGATCGTATCGCAACTTTTGGGCAGCACGCAGATGCTCTCCATGAAGCCCGACACCATAGAGTTTTATTACAATTACGGACTCTGCAAGCGCGTGCCCGTAGTCATCCAGGGCAACGTCAGCGCAGGGCGGCTCTTCTCCTTGGCTGCCGTGCTGTGTAATCACGACTCCGTCACCGTATATGCTTCGAAGGAAATACTCGACACCATCACCGCGGCCTACACCATGCCACAAAACCTGCGCAACCTTACGGATAGTACTCGGGTGAGAATGAACTTCCAGCGTGTGCGAGGAGCCAAGTTTGTGCCTTCCGTGGTCGATGTGACCTATTGCGTAGATCGATTGGTGGAGAAGACCGTACAAGTGCCCGTGCAGCAGGTAAACTTCCCCGCATCCAAGCAGCTGCGCACCTTCCCCGCGATGGTCAACGTAACGTTTCAGGTCGGCATGGGGCAGTATCGCAACATCACGCGCGACAACTTTGTGCTCGTGGTCAATTACGAAGACTTGCTCAAGAATCGCACCAACCTGTGCCACCTATCACTTAAGACCATCCCCACGGGAGTAAGCCACGTGCGCATCTCGCCGCAGGACGTAGAATATATCATAGAAGAGGTAACCGAAGATGAAGCAGACTCCGAATCCGATTGATCCCATAGCCCGTCAGCTATCTGTTCAGTGCATGCTCTTGCGCGTAGGCATCACGGGCGGCATAGGCAGCGGCAAGAGCTACATCTGTAAGCGCCTAGAAGAAGCAGGCCATCGTGTGTTCTATTGTGACGATGAGGCCAAGCGCATCATGCGCACGCATCCCGATGTGCGTCGTGAACTCACCGCTTTGGTCGGTCCCGACCTCTACAGTGCAGAGGATGCATCGCTTCAAAAGTCCGTCATGCGAGCCTATCTTTGCCAGGGCGAGGAGTATGCTGAGCGTGTCAATGCCGTGGTCCATCCGCGTGTAGCGCAAGCCTATTCAGACTTTTGTCGTGAAATGGCAGAGCAAGGCAGAGCTGAGGCTGCCCACAAGGAAACCATATTCCCAACCAGCAAGGAAATCTCTTTGCCCCAGCTTCAGCAACTCCCGCGAGGCAGCGTGGCATTTATGGAATGCGCCTTGCTCTTTGAGTCGGGTTTCAGCACCTTGGTGGAAAGGAGCGTGCTGGTCCATGTCTCCGCTGCTACGCAACTCAAGCGCGTCATGCAGCGCGACCAAATATCTGCCGAAAGAGCCCGCCAATGGATTGCTCTGCAGATGAGCGAAGAAGAGAAAATGCGGCTTGCCGACGCCGTGCTGGTGAACGAGTGAAGTCTCATTCTTTGTCTAAGTTATACCTCGCTGTAGAAGAAATAATAAAAAAACTTCATCTTTTTCTTCTCTCTTCGTTCTCTTTGCACTAACTTTGCTTCGCAAGTAAGGCTCATCCATGAGTCTGCAATGTAAAAACAGCATCTAATCAAATCGAATAAACAAATGCAAGACACTATTTTGGCAATCGCTGGTAAGCCCGGCCTTTACCGTTTGGTATCTCAGGGTCGTGGCATGCTCATCGTCGAGACTGTTTCGCCCGACAAGAAGCGTCTCCCCGCTGGAGCTCGCGACCGTGTGACATCGCTCAACGATGTATCTATGTACACCAACGAGGATGATAAGCCCTTGATGGAAATCTTCCAAGCTATCTCTGAGAAAGAGGGTGGCAAGACCACCTCTATCGACTATAAGAAGGCTTCAAAGGCTGAGCTCGCCGAATTCATGGCAGCTGTGCTACCCGATTACGATCGCGACCGCGTACACGATTCTGACATCAAGAAGCTCATTCAGTGGTACAACATTCTCGTCAACGGAGGTTATACTCAGTTCGTCGAGAAGGAAGAGCAGACCGAAGCCTAATCAGCTTCCTCTTCCGTAAATCATATATCATCGGCTGACTCAGCATAGGCGCAGATGCTCTTCGCATCTCGTCTGCGCTGAGTCGTTTTTTTATATAGTCTGCTCCTTAGTGTGGGGCAGTGAAAGAGATTTTTGGGTGTGGAGCGAAAGGTGCGTTTGCATTCAAGCTCCACTCGTCGTTTGTGGCAGCAAAGTTAAGTAGAACTCTTAGTTGTGCCAAAAAGAGTGTACAAACTGTTCACTTTTTCTCTCACAACGCCTCTCGCGTGCGCGCCCACGCATATCAGCGATTTTTCTCCACGTTAGCTTGCACTCTCACTCATGTGTTTTTTATTCTTTTGATAATCAGAGAAAATGTACGTGTAGGGAGTGATCGTCTTCTGTCACTTTTGCTTCCACTTTCCATTCCATTTGAATTTCCTCTTGGAAGCGTTCCTCTTAGTGGTTGGATGGGAAATTCCTAATGGTTGGAAGCGTTTTGCTTAATGGTTGGAAGAGAAAAATTTAGTGGTTGGAAGCGTTTTCACGTCAAGGACTATAATTGGATATGCTCAGAGGGTATTTGCAATGCTCGAGTGCAGGCAAAAGTGCAGGCAAAGTGTAGGCATTTTAGAGAATCATACACATCGTAAATCTCTGATAATAAGCACAGACTGCTCAGATAGTGACGGCAGTGTAAGTATTCTCAAGTAAAATCAATTGTGGTGCGCGTACGCGTATGCGACCCCCCCCTAAAATGTACGTTTAAGCCATTACCGGGGGCGACGCGTCCCCGCGTCGGCATCATCCACAAGTAGCAAACCTCTCAGAGCCTGTTTGGCAAAAGTTTACAACGCCGACGCGAGGACGCGTCGCCCCCGGTAATGGCTGAAATCTGCAAGAATGTAATACTTTATACTTAATACTTAATACTTTTAATCATCTAT
>CALEKA010000050.1 GCA_937898715.1 uncultured Prevotella sp. | reverse complement strand
CAGAAGGATGATCAGCTTCAGCAGAAGGATGATCAGCTTCAGCAGAAGGATGATCAGATAAAAAAGATTATCCTCTCTCTATATAACCAAGGCATGACTCTGGAAGTTATCGCATCAACTATTGGAATGGATATACGTGAAGTTCAGAGGATCTTATGTGACTAAAGTAGACTCCATTAGTTCTGACGATTAGATTCGAATGGAGTCTCAAATATCTTGTCCACACTCGAATCGGCATGTACTTAAATATATTGTGCTTCAAAAAAATCAACAATAACGTTATGAACAAACTGGAAAGGCTAATGGAGGGGGCAAAACGTAAGATACTACGTATAAAAAAGAATAGGAAAGATAGAAAACGCCTTAAAAATAGGGATTTTACAATAATTGCGTCAAACTGCATAGCAGGTATTCTTTATCACGAATTGAGAATTCCGTTTCTTTCTCCCACAATAAATCTTTACATAGAAGCAGCTGATTTCGTGAAATTCTGCTCTAATCTTAAGCACTATATAGATGCAGAAATGAGTCTTGTTGATCAAAGAGAAAATTCATATCCTGTAGTTCGCCTTGACGATATTACTCTCTATTGTATGCATTACAAGTCATTTGAAGAAGTAAAATATGCATGGAATAAACGTAAAAAACGAATACAGTGGGGTAATATGTTCTTTATGATGACTATGCGTGATGGTGCGACAATACAAGATATTGAAGCATTCGATAAATTGCCATATAAGAACAAAGTTGCGTTTGTGAATCAGCCCATGCCACAATTGAAATCTGCATACGTTATTCCAAACACTTCATTGTCAACACAGCCTAATGCATGGCATTCAGTAGAATCATTGACAACTTTCAAAGGGCCTTTTACGGGCTTGAGATATATTGACGACTTTGACTTTGTAAGATTTTTCAATGAGGGGCAGTGGTGGTCTAAATAAAGAAAAGATTAAGAACGAATAGATTATTATTAGCGCAGTATGTGATTTCTCTCACATCAATTTCTCAATAGGTACAGTAATGCTTTTAGACTCTTGTTTTATCTGATAAAAAATATTGACAATCACAATTGCTTGTTTTAGCATGGTGAAAAGCGTGATTATGCTGCTTTCTCGTGTTTCTTAGTCTATAAAAGAAGTTCGTTTCAATCTAATGATGAAGACCTTTAGCGCTGTTACTCTTCACTTATAGGATCTAAAGGTCTTCATTTATAGCACTTGTTAGTCTATATCAATAGTATCTCAAGATGACGTTTCGTGTCGTTTCAGAATGATTTTTGTAATGAGATGATAACGCAACTAATTGAAAACCAATAATTAACGTAGTAAATCATAGGAATTGCATATTTCCAATAGAATATTTCTTGATTTCCTACGGGTGAATGGTGTGCGCTGAAATATGTGTAATACTGAAGTCCTTCCATGAAGTTTAAGGATAATATTTGAATTTTGAGGGAAACAAAACGGAGTTAGTATCATACAAAAGAAAACAAATCAAGGGCAACGACTTTTTGCGGTCGTTGCCCTTGATTATAGAGAGATTATGTTTTGTCGATATTAGTTTTCAAATGTCGGGGTAGTACCGAATCCTGAACCAGGAATATCGAAGAGATCTTTGCAATTAGAGATAGCGTTGCGCTGTTCGGTAGTCAACTCTTTCAATACACCATCCTTAACAAGCTGATCCATATCTTCCTTGAACTCATTGTACATATCGGTCGTAAGGATAGAGAAGCTCTTACCATAGTCGCCGATGCAGAGACCTACCTGACGGAGGAAGCCCCATTGTTCGAAGTAGGGGAAGAGGTTATAGCCTGTGAGGCGTGAAGTCTTACGAATGAAGTTGAGAACGAACGGAATGCTGTTGTTTGCACGTGTGCTGCTTTCCGTTACATAATTCTTAGTGATCCAGCAGCTGTTGGGGAACTTCTCCTTGAGTACTGCATACTTACCATTCTTGTTGCTGTTCTGAGCGGATGCAATCAACTCATACTTATCATCGCCATCTTGCTTCTCGATAACTGAGCCACCATTGAGCTTATCAGTCTCACGAAGTGACTGATAGAGGTCGGGGCCAAAGTCCTTGATGTGGAGCTGCGTAGTAGCATAGTTGTAGAGCATGATGAAGGGGCAAAGGATTTCGCCTACACCTACTTCATAGATAGAAAGAGCCTTGAGTGGATCGATAGAATAAGACTTGATCAAAGAGTCAGTATTCTCCTCGCATACTGCACGCATGTAAGGATTAGTCACCTGATTGCGGGCTTCGTAAGCATCGTGACGGAGCGTACTGTTGCGGTTGCCTGAAGTACCCTCCCAGTTGGTTGTGATGTCATTATAGTTGTTCTGTACGAAGTGACGGCGTGCAGGAATCCAGTTGTCAATTTTACCAGATTCGTGGTAACCCATCTTCATGATGTTGTAGTAAGAGTTCATGTTGTTGGTTACCTCAGTCATGCCACCCCAGCAGAAGTAAGGATGGAGCTGATGCTGGTGACCCCATTCGTGAGAGAGACCCCAGATTACGTCATTATCATTATTGATAAGCGTGTTGCAATTGAGGATACGTGACTGCTGAGTATTCACGAAAGAAACGCCTAAGCCACCCTGGAACATGTAATAGGTATAGTTCACATAAGCGAATGTGCGGTTGGTGGGAAGGAGGTTGTACTTCTTGAAACCGAGAAGATCATGTTCCCAAGTTACGAGAGAGTCCATCACGTTGATGTACTGACGGTAACCGATGCTACCATCTACAGCCTTGCAATAATCGTGCAATGCTTGAGCTTCCCATACGCAGTGAACCTTCTTGCCCACTACATCCATGTGCATGCTCTTGGCATGAGCAGTGAGTTCGTGCATCTCTTCATTGGTCTTAGAAAGGTCGAGATAGCCATTCTGCTGACCATTGAGGAAGTGAACGCGCACCTTAGGTTGGAGTTCGGGATTAGCATCAGCATAGTAGCATACGTATGCCAGACCATCATAGTTGAAGTTGTAATCGATGACATTCAAGCCATTGTAAAGCATATATGAGAAGTGCTGAGGGTTACCACCATCAAAGTTTCCACCATACTTGCCTTCAAACCATGCTGTTACAATGAGGGGAAGGCCCTGACCTTCAGGAAGGTTGGATACAGCAATGTAGTTACGACCCTTCGTGATGTTGATACCTGTCACACCTGGACGCTGATCGTAATACTTACCCTCAACGTTCCACATGTTGGCTTGAACCTGATTGTTGAGTACTGCACTATAGTCGGCTACGCGATAGTCCTTGCTATAGGTCTTGTTGTAGAGGCCCAATGCGATACTGCGAATAGCGTCAGTCTCGATGCTATTGATTTGATCGAGTGTTACACCTTCTTTCAGTTCTGAAAGAGACTTGTCAGTGAAGAGTGCATAAACACTGGCTGCAGCCTCACCATACTTCATGAAGGCTATTTCAGCACAGCTTGCAAAACCACCTGCACCTGAGAGTACCTTAATCTGAATAGACTTTACATCGTCAATACCAGTGTCGCCCAAACCAATCTTGTGAACGCCTGCAGACTGACCGCAGTCATGAGTGCTGACCAATTTATACTCCGTGTCAGAGCCACACTTAGCATAGATCTCAATTTTGCCGAAGTTACCATTTTTTTCAGTGGTACGTGTGGTGTAAGAGATGTAGTCTACGTGGTCTGCACCTGAGAGGTTGTAAGTCAAGATAGCGGGATTGTCCTCTGAAACGTTGAACTTATTAGGCGACCATTGTGAGTGCCAAAGTGTAGATGTATTGCCATCATACGACCTTGCAATCTCGTTGCCGCTTTGCTGTGTATTTGCTGAAGCGCTTGAAATCTTTAGAGCAACATCGCTTGAAAGGATTTCGTCGATAGAGCTATCTCCACCTTGCTTTACAGTAAGCGTTTCGGAAAGTCCTTTCTCTTCATTAGCAAAAGTGACAAGTCCCACACGCTGATAAGTGCTAGGGTTCTGTTTTACGTGGAGATAAACTGTACCATTGGCCTGCTTTACTACGCTGATCCAGTCGGCATGTGGAGTGACAGTGAAGTCGACATTAGAAGTAATGTCGTAGCACAGCGTACGCTCGCGGAAGCTCACGCTCTGATTGTGAGGAGCGACAATGACGGGATAGGCATTGTCGGAAAGTTTCACCTGTGCCATCAAGGGTTGGAAAGCAGAACTTGCTACCGCGAGTGAAGCACAAGCAAATATGTGTTTGAAGTATTTCATTGATTTTCTGTTTTAGTGAATCTGTATATGGTTAAGATTTAGTAGGAATTAGAGCACTACCTTCTTACCATTTACGATATAAAGACCCTTGGTCAGATTAATAGTTTGAGTACCTTCTACGCTACCCTGCCATACGAGTTTGCCCTCGGTGCTGAATACGCGTACTGTCTGAGCCTTAGGAGCAGTCACTTCGATACCATCAGCTACGACCTTCACAGCGAAGCCATCTGCCTCAGCTACCTTAGCGTCGTTAATGCCAGTAAGGTCATTGAGATCTGCCACTACGGGGAATCTCATTGTCATGTAAGTGAGATCTTTGTACTCCTTCGAAGTGATCTTTGCATACACTACAGCGAACGCCTTCTTGAAACCGAAGAAGCCTGCGTTTGCACCCGATGCGTAGTAGATATTGGCTGCAGTATGAATTGAGGCTTCGTCGGCATCCGTACCAGCGGGTACGCCATAGAGCTTAATTGTATTGTTGGCAACGCCACTCGCATCTTTTGCATAATCGCGAAGATCAAGCACATACTTCTTATTAACGCTTGTACCTGAGATATTGAAATCCTCTTTATCTTCGCATACCATCATGTAGTATTTCTTATTGGCTGAGTTGTAGCTCAGTTTAGAACTGATGTCGACAACTGTGTTCTGAGGCAGATAGCTTATGCTGCCTACAGCAGCCTTACGGGGGAACGAATTGAAGCAGAGAGAGTTGTTGCCACAGGTATAGCTTGCAAGCTTATGAGTGGGTGTAAACTGATAGAGCGATACCGTAGAGAGCTCATTGTTCTCTACAGCCAAGTACTTCAGATTGGATGCTGTTGAAACATTCAGTGTGGTAAGTTTGTTGTTCTCAGCAAATACATGCTGCAGCGAATCTTGCTTAGCGCCAAGTGTGATCTTAGTGATTTCGTTGTCGCCGCACATCAATACACTCAAATCCTGAGAGCTCGCAAGGCTCAATGCCTTCAGAGAGTTGTTGGCACACTTAAACTCATCCAAGTTCTTGTTTAAGGCAGCTGAAACCGAAGCAAACTTGTTGTTGCTGATATCAACATGCTGCAAATTAGAACTTGTTGAATTAAAGTTGAAAGCAGTACCAGAGCCAGTATTGGTGGTCATCTCGTTGCCCGAAAGGTTCAAATTCTCAAGCAAAGGATTCTTGGCAATCGTTAGGCTCAACGTGGTGATGTTGTTGTTAGCACAGTTTAAGTCAGTCAACTTTGCACAACCTGCCACATCCAATGTTGTGAGTGCATTGTTCTGACAATAGATTGAGGTCAAGTTCTTAGCTTGGCTCAGGTTGATCGCTGTAAGAGACTGATTGTCACAGATTAATGTCTCGATTCTTGAAGTAGAGGAAATCGAGAAAGACTGATCTTTGATTTCGCCCGTAATGGTCAACAGAGCATCTTCTGTAGAAGCGACTGTTACGGGTACACCATCACCCCAGTCAACTTGAATGCTGCCCGAAGCAGGTTGGTTCACCTGTAGTGTTACAGTTTCGCCAATTTGCTTACTTGTGGTGAATGAGACCACATCCTGCGCCATAGCAGGACTTATGGCCAGCATTCCGGATGCAAGCATTGAAACAAAAAGTTTATTCTTTTTCATAGAAAGTATAATTGTTATTAGGATGTCTCCTTTTGATGAAAATGTACGCGAATTTATGCAATTTGTCTTTGCAGGTATTATCTGTAGATGTTGAGAAGAGGCAATATGTCCTATCTCATATTATGACACAAGCACAGTTTTCGGAGCAAAGTTGCAGAAAAAAAAGTAATTGTACAAATAAAAGCCTTTTTTTTGCACTTACGGCAGTATTAAAAGTTGTTTCGTGCAGAGCTCTCTTCTATTTTTATTGCTATTCGCGTTAGCCGTTTTTCCCTATGGTCTTAGGTGCTAAGGCTAATCTTGCCCAATATTAGTTAATCATGATGCCTGTAAAGATTCTACCGCTCTTTATGCCCAAACGCCGAGCTGAGAAAAAGGAGTCAGTGTGCTGATAGGTACAGATTCCGGCTATTTGAATGTTCGTTAGTTCCATACCAAGCGCTTCAAGCTGAAGTACATTGGCGGCCCAAAGGTCGATGTGGGGCTTACTCTGTGTATGGTCTATGATTGATTGAGGAAAATGTGCTTGAATGAATTCTTGTGCCACTTCTTCGCCTACTTCAAATGATTCTATACTAATGCTTGGACCGATTACGGCTTTACACTTTGAAGCATCAGTTCCATATTTAAGTTGCATTTCACGTAGGGCCTTTTCGGCAATCCGTTTCACAGAGCCTCGCCATCCGGCGTGAATAGCTGCGATGGCTTTGTGCGCTTCATCATAGATGAGGATGGGCACGCAGTCGGCGGTAGATACGCCGATGCATTGTTGAGGAAGATTGGTTATAAGAGCATCTACATCCTGTAATTGTTGCTTCTGCTGTTCTTGCGAAAGCGATAGAAATGGCGAGTCAATCGACATAACGTGATCCGTATGCGTTTGTCTTGGAAGCCATAATTGTTGTTCCGAAATATGTAGTTCTTTGCAGAGCCATTCTTTGTTGCGCTCAACACGTTCGGGCTGGTCTCCGCAATAGTCTGTCACGTTGAAAGCAGCGTAACTTCCCATCTTTTCCAAATCTTCGCCTTGTAAGGGGAAGGGAGAAATTCTTGTAGTCGAGAATGCGGTCACATGTTCAGACAGGTTATAGTTCAGAAGTGTTTGGGTGGTATTCATAGGGGCTGAGATGATTCGCAATAATTGATGTAGAGAAAGGGATAAGCAAAATGAGTTTATGAGCATAAACCCATAAACTCATAAACTCATTTCACTTATGCGTCTCGATTTCTGGGAGAATATTAGTCTTCAAGATCTTCGATGTCATAGATTTCGTCATCACCTTCGATGTCGTCGTCTGTGTCGTCGATGTCGTAATCGGCTTGCCAATCTTCAAAGTCTTTGCTAAGCACTGCTGTGTCGCGATCACGGTGTACGATAGATCCACCTTCTGTGACAGATTGAAGTTTGTTGCTCTCACTGTTGAGTTCTTCCCAAATGATATCCTTGAGTTTCTCAAGTCCAAATCCTGTTACGGCGGAAATATACACCACAGGTAAGTCCTGCGGAAGTTCTTCTCTGAGCATATCCATGAGTTCTTCGTCCAGAAGGTCACATTTGGTCACAGCTAAGATGCGATGCTTGTCGAGCATGCCAGGATTAAACTTCTTCAGCTCGTTGAGTAGAATGTTGTATTCCTGTGCAATGTGTTCTGTATCGCCTGGCACCATGAAAAGTAAGAGAGAGTTGCGCTCTATGTGGCGCAAGAAGCGAAGTCCTAATCCGCGTCCTTCGCTTGCCCCCTCGATAATGCCAGGGATGTCGGCCATGACAAACGATTTGTTGTCGCGGTAAGCCACGACGCCAAGGCTCGGTTCCATAGTGGTGAAAGGATAGTTGGCAATCTTAGGTCGAGCTGAAGAAAGAGCAGAGAGTAGGGTGGACTTTCCAGCATTGGGGAAACCTACCAGACCCACGTCGGCCAGGAGCTTGAGCTCTAAGATGACCATCATCTCTTGCATGGGCTCACCTGGTTGGGCATAGCGTGGTGCTTGATTCGTAGAAGTGCGGAATTGCCAATTTCCCAATCCGCCACGTCCACCTTTAAGAAGCATTACAATTTGTCCATCTTCGGTCACGTCGCAGATGTATTTCCCTGTTTCTGCATCGTAAGCTACTGTGCCAGGGGGTACATCTATATATTTGTCTTCGCCATCTGAACCATGCGAACAACATTTAGAACCATTTCCGCCATTGCCAGCAAACACATGGCGATCATAGCGTAGGTGGAGGAGCGTCCAATAGTTGTGGTTGCCTCTTAGATAAATATTGCCACCTCGTCCGCCATCCCCTCCGTCTGGTCCTCCGTTGGGTTGGTACTTGGCGCGGTGCAAGTGCATGGATCCACGGCCGCCCTTACCAGAGCGACAGAATATCTTTACATAGTCTACAAAATTAGTTTCTGCCATAGAGATTGGAGATTAGTTGAGATTTTGTGGGGATAGGTAGATTGGTCGGTGGAATGATAAGTTAACGGGTTAACGGGTTGACAAGTAAGTTTGTGCAATCTTTGAGAGAGTTGAAGCAAACTTACTTGCTGACTCGTTAACCCGATAATTAATTCTCTTCAGGAATTCTTCTTGGAGAGATTTAGAACTGGTCAATCACGGCGCAAAGAGCGGCGTTGATTTCTTCCAATTCGCCATAGCCTTTTACAGCATGACGCTTGCCTTCCTTCTCATACCATTCGATGAGGGGAGCAGTCTGTGCGTTGTATACGTCGAGGCGCTTCTTGATGGTCTCTGCATTGTCGTCGGCACGACCAGAAGTTTTACCACGGTTGATGAGACGTTCCATGAGCATGTCTTCGGGTACATCGAGTTCGAGCATGCCTGCTACTTCGGTGTTGCGATCTGCGAGCATCTTCTTGAGTGCTTCAGCTTGGGGAATGGTACGGGGAAAACCATCGAAGATTACGCCTTCGCAGGGGCAAAGTGCATCGTAAGTGGCAGCTAAGATGTCGATCATCAATGAGTCGGGAATGAGCTGACCATTGTCGATATAGCCTTTAGCGGTCTTGCCGAGTTCAGTGCCATTTTTGATTTCAGCACGGAGTACGTCGCCTGTTGAGATGTGCTTGAAACCATATTTCTTTACGAGCAGGTCGCTCTGAGTGCCTTTACCAGAACCGGGAGCACCGAAGATAACGATATTCTTCATTTGTTTGTGTGTATAATTTAGTTGTTTGTGTTGAATCTGAGGAAACGGCCGAAAGAGACCTTATGAGTTTAATCGACCGCAAGCGATCTCTGTTTATGAGTATAGACGCTATATATATTAATGGTGTATTTGGTACGACGTCGTATACGCTCATTTATATGATAGGTATAGACGCTATATATATTAATGGTGTATGCCTAAACTTACTAAACTCATTTAGCTTCTCTACTCCGTTACGGTGTAGATGTCGCGCAAGTTGCGTCCTTCGCCATCATAGTCAAGACCATAGCCCACAATGAAGTCGTTGGGAATCTTGAAACAGCAGTAGGGGATGTCAAGATCTACTTTCAAGTTGCCTGGCTTAACGAGTAAGGATGCAATACGGATATCCTTTGGGCCTTTTGCTTGCAGGAGCTCAAGCAGATTCTTCATTGTCAAGCCTGAGTCGATGATGTCTTCTACAATCACGACTGTGCGATCTTTGATATCCTCTTTCAAGCCCAAAAGTTGCTTTACTTGGCCTGTAGATGATGTGCCCTCATAGGATGCCATACGAACGAATGAAATCTCGCAAGGAGTGTTGATGCCGCGCAAGAGGTCGGCGGCAAACATGAACGAGCCATTCAAGACGGCTAAGAACAGGGGCTTTTGTCCTTTCAAGTCTTCACTGATTTGTGCAGCAACTTCTGCTACGCGCTTGAGAATGTCTGTTTCGGGAATAGATACCGTGAATTGTCGGTCGCGTACCGTAATCTTTTCCATGTGTGCAGTTATAACAATGCTTGGTTATGGATAGGCACGAGTCTTAATGACTATCGCGCACCTCTTAATAAGGGAAGGAATAGGGTAGAGCTTAGTGGCTGCTGCCTTACACTCGCTTCTAAATATCTGCAAAAGTACGATTTTTTTCGTAATTTTGCACTCAAATAGTATAAGATAGATGATTTATCCCGAAAATTTTGAGCGTAAGATAGGTTTTACGGAAATACGGACCTTGCTGAAAGGACGTTGTATGTCAACGTTGGGAACGGAATGGGTTGACAAGCAGCTTCACTTTATGGAGCAAGAAAGCGATGTGAAGCAAGCACTTGACGAGGCTCGTGAGTTTAAGCATTTCATGGAAAGTGCAGAGGATGAAGTAGAAAGCGAATTTTTCGATGTTAGAGAGCCTTTGCTTCGTGTTCGTCCAGAGCGCACCTATATGGAAGAACTCGATTTGTTTAATCTGAAGCGTTCGGCAGCTTCGGTTGTAGCTTACGTCAATCTTTTTACGAAATCGGATGATGAAGACGACGACAATGCCGAATCTTTTCCTCTTTCATCTGACTCGGGTAGTCTCGAACCAGAAAATGGCGTTGCCGCTGAGAAGCATTATAAGTATCCTGCCTTAGGGCGCATGGCGGCCGATGTAATGGTCTTTCCCAACATCGTAAGGCGTATAGACGAAGTGCTCAATAAGTATGGTAAGGTCAAGGATACGGCTTCGAGCGAACTCCTCTCCTTGCGTCATCAGATAGAGTTGACCATTCGTGGCATTTCCCATAGCCTTCGCTCTATTATCACCGAAGCACAGGCTTCGGGCTATATTGATCGCGATGTTACTCCCACCTTGCGCGATGGCCGATTGGTGATACCCGTTGCTCCTGCTTTAAAACGCAAGATTAAGGGTATCGTTCATGATGAAAGTGCTACGGGTAAGACCGTGTTTATTGAGCCGGCTGCGGTAGTGGATGCTAACAACAAGATTCGCACGCTTCGAGCAGCAGAACGTCGTGAAGTGATTCGTATCCTCCAAGAACTGACGGCAGAGATTCGTCCGCATATTCCCCAACTGCTTGATTCATTATACTTTCTGGCACACGTGGACTACTTGCGTGCATTGACCATCTTTTCCGAGAGTATCGGAGCTGTGGTACTGCAAATAGATAGTCATCCACGTATAGACTGGTTGAAGGCACGCCATCCGCTGTTGCAGCAGTCATTGGCTCGTCATGGCGGAAAGATCATACCGCTCGACGTAAGCCTTCGCCGTGGGCAGCGCATCTTGCTTATTTCTGGCCCTAATGCAGGCGGTAAGTCAGTCTGCTTGAAAACGGTAGGTTTGCTTCAGTATATGCTGCAATGCGGTATGCCCGTTCCTGCTGACGAGAGTTCGCGTCCGGGCGTGTTCAGTGATATCATGATTGATATAGGCGATGAACAAAGCATCGAGAACGACCTCTCCACCTATTCTTCGCATCTCATGAACATGAAGATGATGATGCAGCATGCAGGACCGAAGAGCCTATTGCTTATTGACGAGTTTGGTGGAGGTACTGAGCCTCAGATTGGTGGTGCGCTGGCTCAAGCTATTATGAAACGCTTCGTGAGCAATCTCAACTTTGGTATCATCACGACGCACTATCAGAATCTGAAGCATTTTGCTGAGCAGAATCAGTCCGTCGTCAATGGAGCCATGCTCTACGATAGCGCCAATATGCGTCCATTGTTTTTGCTCAGGATTGGCAATCCAGGAAGTTCGTTTGCCATAGAAATAGCTCGCAAGATGGGCATTCCGTCCGACGTGATAGACTATGCCACACGCCTTGTGGGCAAAGACTATGTGATGAGCGATAAGTACGTGCAGGACATCGTACGCGATAAGGTATATTGGGAAAACAAGCGTCGTAACATTCGCCTTCGCGAGCAGCAATTGGAGGATACCATCGCCAAGTACGAGCGCGAGATGACCGATTTTCAGCAAGAGCGCAAGCAAGTGATGGCTCAAGCCAAGGCCGATGCCAAGCATTTGCTCGACGAGTCGAATGCCAAGATTGAGAATACCATCCGTTCGATTCGTGAAGCACAAGCAGAAAAGGAGAAGACACGTGAGGCACGTAGTGAACTCGCTGACTTTAAGGCGCATTTGGAAGAAAATACGGATGAGCAGGATCGTATAGCTCGCAAAATAGCCATGATTCAGCGTCGTCAGCAGCGTCGTGATCAAGGAGGAGAAAGCGCAAAGGCTCGCAATGCGGCAAGTCAGGAAGCTGCTGCGGCTAAGCTCCGTGGTGTACGTAGCGGATCGCCATCGGCATCTTCTTCGCAAGCTAAGACTGATGGCACGCTATCTGTGGGAAGCTATGTGCGCATACAGGGCCAGACGTCTGTGGGAAAGGTTGAAGAAATTGCTGGACGCACGGCCAAGGTGCTCTTTGGCATGATGTATACGCAGGTTCCCATCAAGCGTCTTGAATTAGCTGAAGCTCCCCGTGAGACAGCTCCCGCTATGGGCGCAGCGGCTACCTTCGTAAGTAAGGAAACGCGTGATGCAATGCACGAGAAGAAACTCCACTTCCGTCCCGAAATCGACATTCGAGGCATGCATGTGGACGAAGCTCTCACAGCTGTATCTTATTTCATCGACGATGCTATTCAGTTAGAGCAGTCGCGTGTACGCATCCTTCATGGTACGGGAACAGGTGCGCTGCGTGAGTTAGTCAGAAACTATCTGAAGACTGTACCTGGTGTGTGCACCTTCCACGATGAACACGTACAGTTTGGTGGAGCAGGCATCACGGTGGTAGAACTTGCATAAATCGTGCGGACACATCCGTAGAACTTTTTGGCTGAGAGTGTATTCAGCCTATACTGAGAGCGACGCGTCCTCGCGTCGGCATCATTCGCAATTCAAGGAATAGCTCCATAGGAAGTGGAGAAAACTGTTGCTTGCAGACGATGCCGATGTGAGGACGCGTCGCTCTCAGTAAGCTTTGATAGACTTGAAGTGTGCTAATGATGTCGACGCGGGACGCGTTGCCCATACAGAACTAATCGTTTACAGAACTAATTGTTTGCAAAAAAGATTCATGCAGAGATGACAATATTTATAGCCTACTTCAGTGTATAGTTTTCTAGGATGAAGTGCTGTGGGCTGTAAAGTTTTTTAGTAAAAAATAAAATTCTGGTGTAAAGTATTTTCAGTTAAAGTCAACGTGTCAGTACGTCGGGCGGCGTACTTCAGTACGCCGGGCAGTGTACTCAAGTACGTCGGGCGGTGTACTCAAGTACGTTGGGTGGTGTACTGGCATGCCTTCGGGCGTTAGTCTCATTGATAGGCTTGGGCCGAGTATGTTAGTCGTACCAATTGAGGCTTTCTTCGTAACTATCAAACTTCAGTTCTTCTGTGATTCCCACTTTCTTTAACACGCTTATTACGAAGGTTTGATCTGAGGGTGAGAGTAGGCTGTCTCCCCTACGGCGTTCATAGTATGAAGTTCTGCCCCAATGCTTGATGCAAAGGGACATGAAACGGTTGTACTGGTCGGGATACATGCGTTTCTGCATTTGAATGAATCCTTTGGCGTAGATTATGGGGTTGTGACTTCTGTAGAATGTACATCCTTCTTTTTTCGTGCATTGTATGGGGTTTACTATTTGCAGATAATCGTAGACTTTGAGTAGTTCGCCGTAGACGATTTGATGCAAGCATGTCTCAGCCAAGGGGCAGTCCTTATGTATGCACGCGGGATAGTTGGGAGGAATGGAAGTGTACTTTCTTTTGGGCATGGTTGGATGGTTTTAAGGGGTAATATAAAGTTTTATTGTTTTGTACTCGTCTCGAATATGGTAGCTTGGCTCCGTCTGCCATCTACGACTATGAGCAAGGGATTCTTTAATGCAATCTGCTGAATGTCTCCATCAGCACTTGCGTGCTGAGCAAACCACTCCTTATTATATAAAGATAAGTCTTTCTCAGAAAGCGTAAGGTAAGGGATGCCGAGCGAGGTGAGGTTATGGAAGAAGTGAGAACCTTGACTTGCATCAATGTGGCGCGAGGATATAGGCAACTCTACGATGGCTGCGGCAGCCGATATCTGTGACCAGCTCACGGGGATACCCATCGATGCATCAGAAGTTCCCCAACGCCCTGCGCCAATGAGCAGGTAAGTCTGCTCGGTGCGGAGAAAATGCTCGTTGATCTCTGCCAATTGCTGTGCCCAACGGAGGGATTGACTGGCAGAGTAGGAGGTGGCGGGCAGATAGACAATGTGAGAGACGTCGGATATCAGTCCGTTGCCCAAGGCTTGGCTTGCAGAGAGCAAGAGCGTATGCTCATCGGTGCGGAGCGAGAAATTACAGCCCGTATCTTCGGTGAGATCTACCATTGGTCGGATCTGCAAGAGATATAGTGTGGCATATTGGTCTTCCATCTGCATGGCCAATTCTATCTCAACGGGACGTCCCATATTGCGTTGCCCCATGCGGAGTAGTTCCTGAATGGTTGATGCAAGGGGAATCTGAGTTGACTGAAGCAATGCTGAGAAACTTGCAATTAGGCGCCCTTGCTCAGGGAAACATCCTGAAAGCATTCGATCGTTTGCACGATCGAATGTGGAGAAGAGGTAGCGACATGCTCCGTCGGTCGTGGGAAACTTCTGAATGGAGACGTGGCGTAGATAAGTGTCGTCGTGGCACGTCGGGAGAGAAGGAGCTTGCTGAACATCGACCGCCCAAAAGGCAGATTGCGTTTCGCGAATGGCTGTCTGTGGATCAGAGAGTTGCATCTGGTGCTTGGGAAAGGCGGGCGAGAATCGTAAGGATTTTCCACCATCAACGATCTGTTTGCCCAGTCCCACAGCTAAAGTGAGCACGCCATCTTCTGCCCGTTGCTTGCCCGAAGGGTAGTAATTGACCGATTGAGCAACACCCGAAAGCGTAGGATAGTATAGCCCATCGGCATGCGCTGTGCCCACTACTTCTTGTAGCACGATGGCCATCTTCTCTTGGTCAATGAGATTCTGAGTGGCAGAGAGATAGTTCTTGCTGTTTCGATAGAACACAGAGGCATAGACCGCTTTGATGGCCGCTTGCACGTGGAGCAAGGTTTCTTGTGGATTGTGAGAACGTGGCACCATATAGGTGGAGTAGACTCCAGCAAAGGGTTGATAATGAGAGTCTTCAAGTAGACTTGATGATCGGACTGCTATGGGTGAACCGCTATTGCTACTGAGTAGGTGGAGCAGGTCGTCAAGTGTATCAGAATCGAGTGTGCCCCGCAGGAATGCTTGCAATATCTCTTCATCAGTGGATGAACTGAGGGCGATGGGGTAAAGCTCGTTGTGAGCCATAAAGCGGTCGAACACGTCGGTGCAGAGGACCACTGTCTTGGGCAATCTGACGTGGAAATGCTCGTTTTCAGTACTGACGCCCTCACGCCATAAGCAATTGTGAATAAATGCCAGGCCACGTCCCTTTCCGCCCATAGAACCATTGCCTATGCGGGCAAACTGGCCGAACTGATCGAATCGATCTTTCTGATAAACGGCAACAACGCCCCCGTTCTTCATCTGCCGATAAGCAGCTATGAGTTGGAGGATGAAGGTACGAGCTTCATCCATGTTGCGATACTGCTGTGCGTCGTGCATGCGGAGAATCTCTGCTGGTGGAAAGATGGCGCGAGAGTAGAGAAATCGCGAAATATGGTTGTTGCACAGGTGGTGGAAAAGCACCTCGTCGGGGATGCGTGGCAGAAAGTCTTGCAATTCCTTGAGATTGCGTATGCGGAATAGTTGCTCATGGGTGTGAGGGTCGGTCACGACGAAGTCGCCAAAGCCGAAGTGGAGCATGACTTCTCGTTCCAAATCCTGAGGATAACTCTTGGTACGCTTCTGGATGAAGGGGAGACCAAGCGCCTCTGCATAGCACTTACCACTTTCATCGCTCGACTCAAGAATGATGGGTAGGTGAGGATGGACTGCTTGCAGCTGTTGAGCCAGTCGAATGCCAGATTGAGCATCTTTCTCTCCTTCGCGCGTAAAACTGATGTCGGAGATGACGCCAAGCATGTTGTCGGCATAGTCATGGCATATCTGCATGGCCTCTTCGTAGCTTCGGGCGAGCATGATCTTGGGGCGACCGCGCATGCGCAAGGTCTTCAGGTGATCGTTGAGCGCTTCTTTTGAAAACTCTCTGCTTTGTTGCAACACCAGGTGGTAGAGCAGGGGAAGGGCAGAAGAATAAAAGCGAATGCTATCCTCCACCAAGAGAATGGTCTGTACGCCCACTTCGGACACATCGTGAGGCGCATTGAGACGGTCTTCGATCAACTTGATAATGGCCAGCAGCAGTTCGGCATTGCCAAGCCATGAGAATACGTAGTCTATATGCGTCAAGTCCGTATTAGCTAATCGCTTGCTTACCTCTTTGGAGAAAGGAGTAAGCACTACGATGGGTGTGTCGGGATAGAGAGACTTGATATGGTTGGCTGCGCTGAAAGTGTTGGCATTTGTCAGGTTGGGCATGACGATGATGAGCTCAAAGTGACGATCGGAGAGGAGCTTGAGTGCATCTTTCTCGCTCGTTACTTGCGTGAATCGAGGTGGATAGCGGAGGTTGAGCGACGTATATTCATTGAATATCTGTTCGTCTACACGGCCATCGTCTTCAAGCATGAATGCATCGTAGGGCGTTGCAATTAGTAGCACGTTGAACACGCGCTTGTTCATCAGCGATGCAAAAGGCGTATCGCGCAAGAAAAGTCTATTGGTGGTGACAGGGAGTGGTTTCATGGAGATTATGGAATAGTGGGGAGTTTGTGCTCAAGCAGTGATACTTATTGCTCGTCGCTAACACAAAGTTCCTTGTAGTCGCAGAATTTGCAGCCATCCTTATTCTGACTCTTCTCGCATTTCTCAAATGGATTGTTGGGATCGAGCATCTCCTTTAAGATCTCTTTGAGTTTTGCTTCAAAGTCGAGAGCGATGGCGCGGAAGTCTGTGAGATGGCCATTGTCGGTCTCTAAGTAGGGATTGAAGTCCTTACGCGTCATGTGCTGGATGTAGTAGAGCGCAGGGCGAATGGGAAGGTTGTGGTATTTGCTCAGTTGTCGGTCTTTGTAGGCAATGAGACAATAAATGAGCGTCTGCAGTTCGTTAGCAGGCTGATCGTTTTTCATCTCATGGAAAAGCGTATCGAGAGGATCAATGGTCCCGCTGTTCTTACTACGTCCCTTAGACCTCGACTTTAGCCCTATGGCTTTCCCGCCCGTCTTGTAATCGATGATGCGCAGACATTCGCTGCCATCCTTAAGGTGAGCCACGTCCAGGCGGTCGATGCTTCCGTTCATGACCACCTCTACAGGAGGCAGTCCTTCTCTCGCAATCTTGTAGCGCAAGCCTCCGCCATCTTTATCTTCAATCTTATATTCTCCAGCGATAAGGTGGAAGTCCTCTACGGGCTTTTCGTCATTGCTCTTAAGACCGGCTTCATAGCTCAATAACAGGCGCAAGGTGCGATAGAGAGCTGCCTCAGCCACCTTGTTGTACTCTGCACCTTCTTCCTTGGCATATTGCTCCCTGAGCATTTGCAGTAGTTCCACTTCTTTCTCTTTGCTGAGATACTTTTTGATGAGGCTCTGTGTGACAAGTCCTTGATTCTCGATAGCGATTTTGTCGTAGACCTGTTGTGCCGTAGCGTGAAATATGTTGCCGAAGAAACGCGGAGCAATGAATCCTTCGTTGGTGGGCTCTACGCGAATACCTTTAATATATTCATAGTAGAATGCGCGCTTACATTGGATGTACTTTTTGAGTTTCGAAGGCGACATCTTCTTGATCTTGTCGGCCCAATCCTTTCCTGTCTCAATCTCAAGACTGGGTAAAGGATCGGAAGGCATGGCATCGCTCGTGATTGTGTAGCGTGAAATGTGGTCCTTAATCTGACCATCGATAAGCATGGCTCGCATAAATCTCGACATTTCTCCTTTCTGCGATCCTTGTGTAGATTCATTGTAGACCATCGTGACGGATTGGGCTCGCTGAATGAGTCGGAAGAAATAGTAGGCATAGACCGCATTTTTACGCTCAAACGTGGTCAGCCCATAGCGCTTGCGAATCAAGAAGGGTATGAACGAAGCATCGGTGGCCTTCTGTGGCAAAATGCCTTCGCCCACATTGAGCATGAGAATGTGGTCGAAGTCGAGGCAGCGCGTTTCGAGCACACCCATTACTTGCAAGCCAATAAAAGGGTCACCCTTGAAGGGAATTGATATTTTACGAAGTTCCTGAATGAGTAGTCGGAACAGCGTGGTGTAGCTCATATTAGATATTCCCGAAGCGTTTGCCAAGAGACCATCACCCACGAGCTTGATAAAGCGGTTGAGTGTGGTGTATACTTGGAAATAAGCCTCGGTATAGAGTATCCTATCCCATTCGTTGAGTTGCTGTTGAAGCTTCACCTCAATGGCTTTCTGCTCCGTCTGTTTTTGCAAGAAGAGCAAGGTGCTTACCATTTCCTGCTGCGTGGGTTGTGAGGAAAGTTGGGGTAGGGGATTCTCTTGGTTACTTGCTACTGTGCGAGATGGTGAAGAGAGTTGATTCACAAGTTTGACGATGAAACTGTAAGCCGGTGTGTGTCCCATAGGGAAGCCTTTGGTCACATTGACTTCGTAGTCACGCTTATTTGCTTTATCATCAATCTTCTCTGGTAAAGCATAGAGCACGGGTTGTAGCATCGTCTCGTTGCAGAGCACGATAGCGGTATTGTAGGCCGTCTTGGGGTCGATATGCAGATACTTATGCTGTTTAGAACATGGCTCTTGTGCATTATGGTCTTCGTCAGACAGGGTCTTATTCTCTTCCTTCTCCTCTTCCTTGAGCCATTTCTTAACGTATTGTGCTTGGATCGCGTCAGTGTCGGAGCTGATGTAAGCAATGTGGAATGGCTTATGGCTATTCTCGGTATATCCTAAATTGCGGAAAAGATCGGAATGATCAGAGAGCTCGTTGGGAAACTCTTTCAGATTCTTACGCAAGAAGGTGCCAGCTTCAGAGATTACACTATCCTCGGCAAAGGTGTAATGCTCATCATAATCCCAGAAGAACATGGCCTTGCCTTGATCTCGTAGGATAGAGAATAGGCGCTCTTCCACCTTGTCGAGCACATTGAAACCTACGAATACAATCTTATGGATATCGTCGTTCAGAGAAATCTCTCCTGCTTCAAGACGCTCTGCTACTTGCCGATAAATCATGCCTTCGTAGCCCAGACTCTCAGACTGCAATTCTGTGTGCAGACGCTCATAGATAGGGTAAAGTGTTCTCCATAGTTCTAAGAATCGGCGCCTTATCTCCGTATCTTTCTCTTTCGAGAAGTCTACGAGAAACTTCTTAAGTTGTTCTATCTGTTCGTCGGTGAGAGGTGATTCCTCGTTGCCTATTTCTTGATATTCTTTCAAGTCGCGAAGGATGGCATGTGCATCGCCAAGGTTCTTGTCTAAGTCGTCGAAGTCTGCCAGGATGCGTTCTCCCCATCCGTAGAATAAGTCAAGACTCTCTGCCTTGGGATTGAGTTCCTTATAGATACGATAGATGCGGCAGACGGTGTTGATAGGGTCGTCTTGCTTCAGATCGGTGAGCGATAGGAAAAGCTCACTGATGGTCATATATCGGGGTGCCCAAACGGACTTTTGCTGTTCTACTAAAAATCGATTGAGCTGTTGGCTCGCTCTCTTATTAGGAAAGATTACGATGGTATGGGGTAGGTCAGTGCCGATCTTCTGCGTAAGCGACTCGGCTACTGCTTCAAGAAACTTTGTCATATTATATATGGTGTATTGTGGAAGGAATGTTGGGCAATGTTTGGACAATGGGGCTTAAACGGGCTTAACGGGATCAGCATCCTTAATGTCAACATACCATAGGTAGCCCTCAATGTGCTTGTCTGAGAATATAGTACTCAAGTGATTCATGTAGTTTCGTACTTGATTCTTGTATTTATCATTTTCGCGTCCAAACTTATAGTCTACCACGACCACTTTATCGTCGAATTCCATTACGCGATCGGGACGGTACTCTTTAATTGTGCCATTCTCTTCTGTAAGAATATTGTATTCATTATACAATCGATAGCTTCCGCTGAACCATTCTGCAGAGTGCGTATTCTTTTCCATGCTTTCCTCCACGTATTTGCGGATCTCCTCTCGTTTGCTGGGCAAAATCACGTGGTCTTCGTTGATTAAGCGATCAATAGCTGCATCTATATCTTCGCGCTTCTGAATGTACGAGAAGAGCTTATGGTAGAGCAACCCGCGAGTGAGGTATTCAGATTTCTGCTTCTCAGCTTCGTTAGTGGAGTCAGAAGACGTGTCGATGAATTCTTGTGCTTTGTTCGACTGTCGGAAACTGACGGCTTGCAGATGTCCTGATTCTATTGTGATATTTTGTGAAGGATAAGTTCGCTCTTCAAAAGGATTCAGTTTGGCTCGCTTCTCGACATCGTTCGTAGAACTCTCCTCTTCCTTCGCTTTTTTCCTTTCATGATAAGGAGCGATCTCGCCCCATTCTTTTTCTGTGGGGAGAATGGCTCCTCCTTCGTTACCATCAACGAAAGAATCAATGAGCCGGAAAGAGTTAGTCTGAAATGTTTCAGAGACTTTCTTTGCTGCAGGACTTTTCGCCCATATGAATAGATTGCACTTTGCACGTGTAAAGGCTACATAGAGCGCATTCACGTTTTCTATGCATTGCTGCAGATGATTTTCTTCGTAATCTGCTGCAAATATGGATCTCAGGACTTTCTTTTTTGCAAAAGTCTTGATGGGGACAACAGGCACTTCGGCAAACTTATCCTTGAGAGATGGCTCGTCGGATTCGTTCTTTGCGATTTCACACCACATGAAGCTGTTGCCATAATCCTTTTCAAGCGGGAAGGCTGCAAAAGGAATGAAAATGGTGTGCCCCTCAAGTCCTTTCGACTTGTGAATGGTTGTGATATAAGGTTTCCCCTTTAGTCCTGCAGAGATAGGTTTTTTGATAAGAGAAGTATCCCAAAACTCAATGAAAGCACCCAAATCGGATGGATTCATTTCCAAATATTGCGTGACAGCATCCATGAAGTTGAAGAGATACGACGATTGTTTATGCTTAGATACTGCATCGATTTCTTCAAAGTGGAAAAACTCCATGAGGTCTCTACAGAGCTTGTACAAAGGAGTCTGCATCCACGTCTTTCTAATTTCTGTATCTTCTAAAATGCTTTGGAATTTAGACATGATGCTTGCACGCTCCTCATCAGACAGCTCGCTCTCATTCACATAGCGCTTGAGCATGCACAGTGAAATCTTGTCGGATGGATCGTACAAGCATTTGAGCGCGTTGATTAAGGTCATGATGAAACTCGACGAGGTGTAGAGTAGGGCTTCGTCGGATGTGGGCATGCAGTCACAGCCCGCATGGTGTAAGTTGAAATAGTCAAGAATTTTCGTGCTCTCTTTGTTATTACGCACAAGAATCATCATCTTGTCGTAGGGAATATTGTAGGGCGCATTATGAAGTTTTACAATGTTCTCGTAGAGAGCTTCAATCACCGTATCATCGGGTTCGTCTTTATCGTAGGTCTGAATGTGTATGTAGCCTTTTTCGGGTTTACCATCAGAGCTGGGCGTTTGTACCACGTCCTTATAGATGCAGGAAAAGATATGGGATTCGTCTTGGCTTGAATCTTGGATGGCTTGCTTGAGAAGTTCATCCTGCTCCTTTGTGCCGAATGGGGTGGTCTCTTCTATTTCCTCCATGTCAAGTAAGCGTGCTGCACGTACAAAGAAGGCATTGTTGAATCTTACAATGTTGGAAAGACTACGGTAGTTTGTGTCCAGCGATTCGCCTTTGGCATGGAATTTCTTCTGCCAAATATCCTTTCCTAAGATTTCCCAATCGCCTCCGCGCCAACCATAGATGCTCTGCTTTACGTCGCCCACAAGCATGCTTTCGTTGCCTTCGGCTTGTGTCTCAATCAGTAACTTTTGGAAATTACTCCATTGCATTCTCGATGTGTCTTGAAACTCATCAATCATTACATGATTAAAAGTCGTACCGCTTCTTTCGAATACAAATGAAGAATCATCCTCTTGTACGACATCGCAGAAAAGCTTGGGCGTTGTGCTGAGCAGAGAAGTACCTTCCTCGTGTGTGATGCGATTGACTTCTTCGCTAATTGCTCTGAGCAAACATACATCGTCCAGATTCTCTAGGATAAGAGAGGCTGTAAAGTATTCCTCGGATTTGTCATCCATCTCATGGATAAATCGATGTATGGTCTCTGAAATGTTGTGTGCAATGCTTTGAGATTGTTCGTCTGGCGACTGCTTCTTATCGTATAGTTCTTCATAATTGTTAGCAATTTTCAGAACGGCTTGCGAGGGTGAGCCTGTTGGGATAATATCCTTTTCGCAGCCTCTCACAAAGGTCTTAACATAACCAATTTTCTTAGAATCGAGCGTGCTATTCTCTGCCAGTTTCAGCAAGTCGTTCAGTCTCTTGAGATCTTTAAGAATCTTTTCTTCTATATCGTTCTTAATATTTTTGAGTCTCTTGAAGTACTCACCAATCTTCTTATAAAAATCTTCTAACTCCTGTCGTCTCTCTTCGGCCTTTTCACTCTGCATGCTATTGTCTATCCATCTTTCAAAGATTGCATTTCCATCACTGAATAGATTGCTTTGGGCGAATTGAGTAAGTTGCTTGATGATGTTCCACTTCTGATCGTCATCGACGTTGTGTTCGATATACGATGTGATTTGGTCGAGCAAGGGCTTATTGCCTTTTTCGTTGATTTTAGTAAAAAGACTATTGATGGCATCAGCTATTGTGGCAGCATCGTCGAGGTCCACGCGGAATCCGCGTGGAAGCTTCAGTTCGTGAGCAAGGTTGGTAAGCAAGGATTGGAAAAACGAATCGATGGTCTCCACACGGAAACGGTCGTAGTCCTTCATCATGGCATAGAGTAAAGCCTTGGCTCGTTCAGCTATGGTTTCGTCGCTGATGGGCTTTTGTCCAGCTTTTTTCAGACCTCTGTTGACGTCTTCACGAAGTTGCTCGAAGAAATCTGTTTCAAACTCTCTCTCTGCTACACTATATAGGAAACTTAAGATTCTTCCTTTCATTTCAGCCGTAGCTTTATTTGTAAAAGTCACAGCTAATATGTTGGAATAGCCGCTTGGCTTTCCGCTTTGCACGGCCATACTAATATATTTCTTGGCAAGCGTAAAAGTCTTGCCTGACCCAGCAGACGCATTGTAAACAGTTAGGCTCATATGATAGGATTTGTAGTAGAGACATGATGATGGTGCACCAGACATCTATGCTATTAGCGGTGTGCTATTATCGATATCTCCAAGATAAATGAAAAGGGAATCTTGTAGTTGTAACAATCGTAACACTTATTCAACTGCAAGTTTTCTCATGAATTTATAACGTGGCTAATTTCGCAAATTCCTCTGAGATGACCAACCTATTTGGACATAAAAACACTATTATTTGCGAGATGAGTTTAGCATAATGACTTATTAATACTCAAAACATCTTGATTTTCAAAGCAAAAATTCGTATTTTTCAAAATAATATGTACCTTTGTCAACGTTTAGGGATGTTAACAACCGTCCTATGATACAAATGTCTAACTAAAAGATATTAAAGTATGTTCGAAGAAAAAGCTGGTGAACTCGCTGGTAAGATTTGGGAAGCCCTCAACGAGGGTGGTACGCTTACAAGTAAGGAGATTAAAAAGGCTATCAAGACACGTTCTGATAAGGACTTGTTCTTAGGTCTTGGTTGGTTGCTCCGCGAAGGTAAGCTCAACATTACTGAGGGAGAAAAGGAAATCTCCGTATCCTTGAAGTAAACTACTTCCGAGTTTAATCCGCATTGCAGGCTAAGAAGCCGCGCTATGCGGAATTTTTTTGTAATCTGAATGTTCTTTCTCTCTAATCAGCATTTTGTCTGATTATCATTATTTTGTAAGAGGAGCGAAGTTCTTAATCATACACTTGTCGCGTGATTAAGAACTTCGCTTTTTTATTGTATTACGATTCAGAGGGTGATATTGTCGGTTCGGTAATGTAAGCATCCCATACAAGCCGTATTGTAGAAA
>CALEKA010000049.1 GCA_937898715.1 uncultured Prevotella sp. | reverse complement strand
TAGATGGACTTTGGCTTATTTGTTTCTACAATACGGCTTGTATGGGATGCTTACTATATATATAGGTATATAATATGCGCGAGAGGTTGTGAATCCTTTTATGAGATTCAACCTCTCGCGCATTATGGTTTTATTCTTTAATTTTTATACCCTTTCCTTGTTAGTGGTAGGCATTACTCCTCTTACGAGGTAGAAGAAGATATGCACTACGCCGAATATGACAGATATCCACATCAAGAGGCGGCTTTCGTGCCATCCCACGGTCTGCTGATGCCAGAAACCCGTAATGATGCAGAGGAAGGCGATGAATACGCCGATGCAGCTCAGTATGGTCTGTCCGTGCCGGCGAACGCTTCCCCCGCCAACGATGCTGTGCTTTACGCCGTAGAAGGAGTAAATGTCTAATCCAATAAGCATCCAGATGACGAGTCGGATCCACGTTTCGGCTGGGAGGAAGAGCATCATGCCTACGCAGCATACAACGCCCGCAGCGGGTATCCAAGGCACAAGTGGCGTCTTGAATCCGCGAGGTGCATCAGGCTGTGTGCGGCGCACGACGATCACGCCCAAGCAAACCAAGGCAAAGGCGAAGAGCGTGCCGATGCTGGTCATCTCGCCTGCAACATCGGGTGGAACGAGGCCTGCAAGCACACAGATAATCACCATGAAGAGCATGTTGCTGCGAGCTGGAGTATGGTAACGCTTGTGCAGATGGGAGAAAATGGGAGGCAATAGTCCGTCTTTGCTCATGCTGTAGAACACGCGGCTTTGGCCAAGCATCATCACCATTACCACACTTGCGTAGCCAAGGAGAATAGCTACGATGATGCCGCGATTGAGCCAAGGATAAGCTGGTACGACAGTGCCATCAGCCATGGTCGGTCCCATATGAGCTACAGCGGTAGCTGCTGGTGCGATGCTATCAGCACCGATGTACTGGTGATAGTCTACTACGCCAGTCATAACGAATGAGAAGACCATATAAAGCACGCTGCACACGATGAGCGAACCGAGAATGCCAATAGGCATGTTGCGGCGTGGATTCTTGGTCTCCTGTGCGGCGGTGCTCACGGCGTCGAAGCCAATATAAGCAAAAAATACGATAGCTGCACCTCGCAATATGCCCGACCATCCGTAGTCGCCGAAGTTGCCTGTATTGGCGGGGATAAATGGTGTGAGATTCTCGGCTTTGATGTATTTGAAGCCAATGAATATAAAGGCGAGCACAACGGCGATCTTGAGTGTGACCATCAGATCGTTGAACTTAGAACTTCCTGCCGTGCCACGCATCAAGATGAATGAGAGCAGGATGACGAGTAGTGCTGCTGGCAGATTGAACATGCCCCCATCAGCAGGGCAGGCTGTAAGCTCTATAGGCAGCGGGTGACCTAAATCCGACATCATTACGCAGAAATATCGGCTCCACGAAATGCTAATTGCCACTGCTGCTACGGCATATTCCAGTACGAGATCCCATCCGATGACCCACGCTACGAGTTCACCCATCGTAAAGTAGGAGTAGGTATATGCCGATCCCGACACGGGAAGCATGGAAGCAAACTCAGCGTAGCAGAGTCCAGCGAGTGCGCAAGCAATCGCTGCGAGTGCAAAGCTAATTACAATGGCGGGTCCTGTGTGTTCTCCCGCCACGATTCCCGTAACGGAGAACAGTCCGGCACCAATAATCACGCCTACGCCGAGAGCTATTAGTCCGCCTGGCCCAAGCACACGCTTCAAGCCCTTACCGCCTTCGTTCTCGGCTTCGTGGAGGAGTTCCTCGGCTGTCTTTTTTACAAATAAATCCATCTCAGTTTAGTCTTTATGTTGTGTAGAATAGAGAGCTACTTCATCATTGCTCTCTTTATAGTGTTCGTTTAGTCTTTGCTTACTGATTGTGAGGGGTGGAGATTCTAAAACTTCTCACCAGATAGTAGAATATATGTACCAATCCAAAGATGGTGCCAATCCAGAAAAGCGTCTTGTCGGCAGTCCAGCCCAACGTCTGCTGATGCCAGAAAGCCGTGATGATACAGAGCACAGCTACAAACACAGCAATGGCATTGAGCACCGTCTGTCCGTGGCGCTTCTCTGTTCCTCCGCCGATGTGGCTATGCTTCACGCCGTACGAAGAATATATGTCCAATCCGATAAGCATCCACATGACCAATCTGATCCACGTATCGGCGGGAAGGAACAACATCATGCTCACGCAGCAGAGCACGCCTGCGGCGGGAATCCAAGGCACCCACGGAGTCTTAAATCCGCGTGGAGCGTGGGGCTGAGTGCGTCGCACGACGATGACGCCTAAGCATACAAGGGCAAATGCCAGCAGTGTGCCGATGCTCGTCATCTCGCCTGCTACGCTTGCAGGCACCACTCCAGCGAGCAGTCCGATCACGGTCATGAAGAGCAGATTGCTGCGTGCGGGAGTATGAAAACGCTTGTGTAGGTGAGAGAAGAGTGGGGGTAAGAGTCCGTCGCGGCTCATGCTGTAGAACACGCGGCTCTGTCCTAAGAGCGTGACGAGCACCACGCTTGCGTAGCCCATCAAGATGGCAAGGATGATGCCTCGATTGAGCCAGGGATATGCAGGAACAATCGTGCCGTCTGGACCCATATCGCCCATATGAGCGATAGCAGTTGCTGCGGGTGCAATGCTGTCGGCGCCCTTGTAAGCATGGTAGTCTACCACCCCCGTCATGACCAGTGCAAATGCCATGTAGAGCACGGTGCATATGAGGAGAGATCCTAAGATGCCGATGGGCATGTTGCGGCGTGGATTCTTAGTCTCCTGAGCCGCTGTGCTGATGGCATCGAACCCAAGGAAGGCGAAGAACACGATGGCTGCACCGCGCAGCACGCCCGACCATCCGTATTCACCAAATACTCCCGTGTTGGCTGGAAGGAAAGGTGTAAGATTGTCGGCTCGCATATACTGCACACCGATGCCGATAAAGAGCAGCACTACGGCAATCTTGAGCACGACCAAGAAATCGTTGAACTTAGAACTGCCCTTTGTGCCGCGCATCAGGATGAGTGAGAGCAACACGATGAGCAGTGTAGCTGGTAGGTTGAACACGCCCCCATCGGCAGGACATGCCGTCCACTCCACAGGTAGCCGTATGCCGATATCTTGGAGAATCACGCAGAAATAGCGGCTCCACGAGATGCTCACCGTCATAGCCGCCAGTGCGTATTCCAGCACGAGGTCCCATCCGATAATCCAAGCCACGAGTTCACCCATCGTAAAGTAAGAATACGTATAGGCCGACCCTGCTACGGGTATCATCGAAGCGAACTCGGCATAGCAAAGTGCTGCCAACGCACAGCATACGGCTGCGAGGGCAAAACTTAGAATAATGGCAGGTCCTGTATGCTCGCCTGCCACGATGCCCGTCACCGAGAATAGTCCAGCGCCTATAATCACGCCTACGCCGAGTGCGATGAGGCCGCCCATACCCAGTACACGCTTCAATCCTTTGCCGCCATCGTTGCTGGCTTCTTCTATCAGCTCTTCAGCCGTTTTTTTAGCAAATAAATCCATTATGGTCTCTTTTGTCAGTATTTATGCTGCAAAATTAGCAAAATGTTTTGTATTGTGGTCTATTGTTGTGCATGAAAGCATAGAGGGTGAACGGGTAAACAAGTTAACGGGTGAACGGGTGAACGGGTGAACGGGTAAACAAGTTAACGGGGTAACGGGTAATCAAGTTAACGGGTTAACAAGTAAATATGTCTTACACTACTTCCTCCTTAATAGGGAGCGATATAGCTTGACTAACTTACCCGTTAACCCGTTAACCCGTCAACTCGTGGTACTCTGCTTACGCATGCACATACGTGCCAATCTTCTCGCCGCTGAGCACCTTCTTGAGGTTGCCATATACGTCCATGTTGAACACGTAGATCGGCAGTTTGTTCTCGCGACACATAGCCGTGGCAGTGACATCCATCACCTTGAGGCCACGAGCCAACACCTCGTCGTACGAAATCTCGTCGAACTTTGTAGCCGTAGGATCCTTTTCGGGATCGGCAGTGTAGACACCGTCTACGCGAGTGCCCTTGAGCATCACGTCGGCTTCTGTCTCGATGCCGCGCAGTGAAGAACCCGTATCGGTGGTGAAGTAGGGGCTACCCGTGCCGCAGCTGATGATAGCCACTTCGCTCTGTTCCATAGCCTCGATGGCTTTCCACTTGCTGTAGAATTCACCAATCGGCTCCATGCGGATAGCGGTGAGCACGCGACTCTTCACACCAATGGCGCCAAGAGCCGAACTCAGTGCGAGCGAATTGATCACCGTGGCGCACATGCCCATCTGGTCGCCCTTTACGCGATCGAAGCCCTTGCCCGCACCGCTCAGTCCGCGGAAGATGTTACCGCCGCCAATGACGATGCTGATCTGTACGCCCATAGCCAGAGCTTCCTTGATCTGTTCTGCATATTCGTTAAGGCGCTTTACGTCGATGCCATAACCCTGTTCTCCCATCAGGCTTTCGCCGCTGAGCTTTAGGAGGATACGTTTGAATTTAGCCATTGTTTTCTATTCTGTTTTTAAGGAAACGCGCAGCAGATAGCCGCCCGCTCGGGATGATATAATTCTGTAAGACGATCTTGTTTGGGCAAAATTAACGATTTATTCTGTACTTGACGCTGAAAGCCCGATTTTCTTTTTCACTTTCGGGAAAAGCATCGTTTGCACACCGCCTCGGCATGCCAGATAGACTATGAATGCCGTCCAAAGTCCGCTATTGCTCGAGGGCAAAATCGCCAGAACTGCAAAGAATGCTCCCGCAGCAGTCATCATGCTTAGGAGCATAAGGCGCGTAGAGGTAGTGCCGATAAAGAGCCCGTCGAAGAGGAATGCCGTAAAACTCGCCACAGGCACTGCGCAAGCGTAGGGAAGGAATCGACGTGCACAGTCTTGGACCGAAACATCGTCGGTGAGCAGTCGTAGCAGCGAGTTCCCACCAACGAAGTAGACTATTGTGTAGACCGTGACTAAAGCCGTGCCCCAACCAAAGAGATGGCGCGTGAGCCTGGCGAAATCCGTCGTACTACGTGCTCCGTAGAATCGGCCGCCCAGTGCCTCACCAGCGTAGGCAAAACCGTCCATTACGTAAGAGAACAAGATGAAGAACTGCATGAGCAACGTGTTGGCAGCCAATACTTGATCGCCCTGTGCTGCCCCATAAGAGGTGAAGTAAGTGGTCACTGCAATGAGGCAGAGTGTACGCAAGAAGATGTCGCGATTGACGCCGAAAAACTTTTTGAGTGCCGAAGCCTCTATCACATGGCGCCACTTGATACCTCGTGCAGAAGTTTGATGCTTCCATGTCCATACCCCCAGTGCAATGAAAAGTCCCACATACTGCGCAATGAGTGTGCCAGCTGCCACTCCCTCCACCTTGAGGTGGAAAATAAATACGAGTGTGCAACTCGCGAGCACATTGACCACGTTTTGCACAATCGCCGTTACCATGGGCACACGTGCATTCTGCATGCCCAGAAACCATCCCGTAAAGCTGTAAAGCCATAGTACGGCGGGTGCGCCCCATATCAGCACGTGATAGTAGGCGCGAGCGAGTGCAGCCACTTCGGGCGAGGCGCTTACGAAGTGGAGCGTGAGGTCGATTATCGGTCGTTGCAATGCGAGCAGTAAAAGCGATATACACGTGGCCACGAGCAGTGAGCGTAGCAGCACGCATGTGGCTTCTTGCTGATTGCCCCGGCCGTAGGCTTGAGCCGTGAGCCCTCCCGTTCCCATGCGGAGGAATCCAAACAGCCAGTAAGCCATGTTGAACACCATGCCGCCCAGTGCTATCGCGCCGATATAGGAAGCCTTGCCCAGGTGACCCACAATAGTGGTATCGGCCAGGGCAAGTAGCGGCACCGTAATATTCGACACGATGCTCGGTAGGGCTATGTGGAGTATTTGACGATTCATACTGCAAAGTTACAAAATTCCGTGAGATTAGCATGTGCTGCATAGCATCCTCGCGCGCGCGTTACAGCATGTTTTCGGCTTGATATACTCGCATCTTGCACGGAATTGGCTGAACCACCTTGATAATCATGATATTATGTAGATGCTCTACTTGCACTTTGCTTGCACTCTTCCTTCAGTCTTGATTGCACGGAATTATCCCTCGTCCGTGTTGAAATTATCCCTCGTTCGCGTTGAAATTATCCCTCGTTCGCGTTGAAATTATCCCTCGTCCGTGTTGAAATTATCCCTTGTCCGTGTTGAAATTATCCCTCGTCCGCGTTGAAATTATCCCTCGTCCGCGTTGAATTTCGTCCTTATCATGCCGCGAGACGCGTCGCCCACGGAGCAGATACTAATCCTTGTAGCATTCTGGCAACGTTGGTGGAAACTCATAGATAGTGACGGAAAAGTGTAGGCGAAAGCTATGCCTTTGCACTGCGTAAGGTGCTGACAATCAATGCTGTATGAAAGAAAAGTGAAAGATGACGCTTCTTGGGGAGTAAAAAACGACTGATGCGCGCGTACGCGTGAGAGAAAAACAGTACAGACTCAGATATTTTTTGTAACTTCGCACTTCGTAAGCATTAGCATAAGATAAGTCCCTCATGCTTACGGGGCACAACGATGATCAGAAAGAAGAAAATAATCATACCCGTCGCCATTGCGGTCGTAGCCGTGCTGGTGGTGCTGACGCTTTACATATTCATTCCTGTCTCTCGAGAAAGACAAATGGATGCGCTATGCCGAGTGCAAGCACATGGTGCCTATGCCATCGTGTTTGCACCCAAGGATACGCTATTCCTTTCGCTTCGCGATGACAGTTTGCGCAATGCGGCAATTCATGCCGACAGTCTGCACGACCATTGTGATCAGACGGGCGTTTTTGTATCAAACAACGGCTGTCTTGTTACTACCGACACATTAGTCGCTGAAGTTCCCTCCGAGATTACGGGCAAACCGCTACTCGCTCGGCTTGAACGCATCGATACGTTGCTCACCAAGCGGCTGAAGAAAGAAACGGCAGAAGAGGATGAACTCAACTATTATGCACGCACGCATACCGTGGTAGATGATGGATACAATGACGTGATGGCTTACAGAACCGTGGTCACTATACATAAGGAACAGACCGACTCGGCACTGCAGAAAGTGCGCAGAGCCATCAAGGACGCATCGCACATCAAAGCCACCATGCAAATTCATGCAGCGCTGACAACACCTTATACCCAACAGCCCATCCGAGCACGATTGTTGGCTCGCGATCATGGTTTGCTTCTCTTGCAGACAGCAGATGAGGCACTCCCCGTGGGTAGTACCCGATTCTCGGTCTATCGCTTTGGCGTGCGCCGATTGAACAGCAAGTTGCTTGCTTTCAATGACTTGGGAAGCCAGTCTGTCGGCCAGTTGCCACAAGAAGTCAGTCGCAAGGCGATCCTCTTTCCCGCGTGTGAGGGTGGGGCGTGGGTCAATAGATCGGGACATCTCAGCGGCATAGAGCATGGAGGCAAGCGCATATCATCGCTCAGCGTGGCACGCCTCATGCGCAAGGTGCATTGTTGGCCAGCATGGTGGAGCTTAAACTTTAAGGCTTGGATCAAAGGACAACGTGGCACTACACCAAAAACATCCATGGAAGATCGTCCCAAGAGAGTGCTCCTCTGTGTGCGCACCCTTATGGCCGACAGTGCTCTTTACGAGGGTGAAGCCTTGCAGACAGCGAAGGAATTGAAGCGTGAAGGCTACGGCATGCTGACCCGAAAAGATGGTACCACACTGCGAGGCATGTGGCATGCCGACACCATCGGCGAGGGCGAACTCACCACAGACGAAGGTCTATACGTGGGACAGCTCGACTCGCTCATGCGCCCCAAAGGGCAGGGCCGGTTCTACGGAAAGGATGGAGCTTATTATGAAGGCGAATGGAAAGCGGGCAAGCGCAGCGGACACGGATTTAGCGTGAATGGGCGACAGATTGTCCACTGTGGATCATGGAAGAATAATCACTTCCAGGGTGAACGCATGATCTATACCGCCGATCGCATTTACGGCATCGACCTCTCGCGCCATCAGCATGAGAAGGGCAAGCGCAAGTATGGCATCGATTGGTCCAACCTGCGCATTACCAGCTTGGGCGGTGGCAGTCGTCGCGTGCAGGGTAAAGTGGACTATCCCGTATCGTTCGCTTATATCAAAGCCACCGAGGGCAAGACGGTGTTCAATAAATACTATCCTTCCGACCTCCGACAAGCGCGCAAGCATGGCGTGGCAGTAGGTTCGTACCACTTCTTCAGCACCCGCAAATCGGGCGCACAGCAGGCGGCTTACTTCCTAAAGATGGCTTGGATAGCTCCCACCGATCTGCCCCCTGTGCTCGACCTTGAGCCTTCCGACAAGCAAATACGCGATATGGGAGGCGATGCTGCCCTGTTCCGACAAGTGATGGCGTGGCTACGCATCGTAGAGCAAAGGCATGGCAAAAAACCGATACTCTATGTCGGTCAGCTCTTCGTCAACAACCACTTGAAGCATGCACCCGCAGCCTTGAGAAACTACGACGTATGGATAGCACGCTACGGAGAATTTAAGCCCTACGTGAGGTTGCTCCACTGGCAACTCACCCCCTACGGCCGCGTGAGAGGAATACATGGCGAGGTCGACGTGAACGTGTTCAACGGAAGCAAAGAAGAGTTTCTCAACTATCGTCGTAGTCATTAAATAGGGTGTCAATATGGCTGCGAAAGTGGCAAATAGTGAGGAAAACGCAAAGTTTACTTGGCATCATTCGCAGAAAAAGCTAAATTTGCCGCGCTTAGAATCCCTATCGGGTGAGCAAACTAAAGCATGACAACAATCTAACATTTTAAATATATACCAGGCATACTCCGTACCCTTATTCCGAAGAATCACCAGAAAGCTGATACTCTTGACAGAGAATAAAAGGCGGAGAGAATGCCCCACAAAACACAAGTGTATATGAGTCTGAAAATAGTAGTACTTGCTAAGCAAGTGCCCGATACCCGCAATGTGGGTAAGGATGCGATGACTCCGGAGGGTACGGTCAATCGTGCCGCACTTCCCGCCATCTTCAACCCCGAAGACCTCAATGCGCTCGAACAAGCGTTGCGTCTGAAAGAACAAAATCCTGGGTCTACCGTACATATCCTCACAATGGGACCTCCGCGTGCAACGGAGGTGATCCGTGAAGGTCTTTATCGCGGTGCTGATGGTGGCTATTTGCTCACCGATCGTGCATTTGCTGGTGCTGATACTTTGGCTACGAGCTATGCGCTGTCGCAGGCTATCAAGAAAATAGGCATTCCCGACATCGTGATCGGTGGACGTCAAGCTATCGACGGCGATACCGCACAGGTGGGACCACAGGTGGCACAGAAGCTCGACCTCAATCAGGTGACCTACGTGACGAGCGTAGACGAGGTGAAAGATGGCAAGGTAATCGTGACTCGCCACATCGATGGCGGTATGGAACGCGTTGAGGCTCCCATGCCTATCCTGCTTACGGTCAATGGTAATGCTGCTCCCTGTCGTCCGCGCAATGCCAAGTTGGTCATGAAGTATAAGCGTGCTTCTGCCCCCATGGAGCGCCCCGCAGAGAATCTTCCCTATGCTGAGGAATATGACAAGAAGCCTTATCTCACCATCGCACAGTGGAGTGTGGCCGACGTAGATGGCGACCTCAGTCAGTGTGGATTGGCAGGCTCGCCCACGAAGGTGAAGGCTGTACAGAACATTGTGTTCAAGGCCAAAGAGAGCAAGCGCCTCACAGGCTCTGATGCCGACGTAGAGGGATTGGTAAAGGAATTGCTCGAAAGTCATACGATAGGATAATATGCTAATATGCCTGCATGGCAGAGCCGACAATGCTCGCTATGCGCTGCATTAGCACATTAATATATTAACCGTTACGTTAGGGGGGGGCTGTTAATTCTGATGATGGGATTTGTGTGTTATTGGAAGTGTATTTTTGTAAGTAAAGGAAGGAGCATAGCGGGCTATGTGACTGAGTTTACTTACAAAAAGGCGCTTTCAAGAACATACAAATCGCACATCAGAATAGAATGCTTTATTCCTCAGAATTAATAGAACCACCCGTTAGCATATTACTCACAATGAACAACGTATTCGTATATTGCGAAATAGATAAGACCCAAGTGGAGGAAGTGTCTTACGAACTCCTGACGAAGGGTCGTAAGCTCGCCAACGAATTGGGCGTGCAGCTCGAAGCCATTGTGGCAGGTTCGGGCATCAAAGGAAAAGTAGAAAAGGAAATCCTCTCGTATGGTGTGGATAAGCTCCACGTGTTTGATGCTGAGGGGCTCTTCCCCTATACTTCAAAGCCGCATACAAGCATTTTGGTCAACCTCTTTAAACAAGAGAAACCGCAGATCTGCTTGATGGGGGCTACCGTTATTGGTCGCGACCTCGGGCCGCGCGTGTCGTCATCGCTCACAAGCGGACTGACTGCCGATTGTACAGCCCTCGAAATTGGCGACTTCGACGATAAGAAGAACAAGACTCACTACGACAACCTACTCTATCAGATCCGTCCCGCATTTGGCGGTAATATCGTAGCAACAATCGTCAATCCCGAACATCGTCCGCAGATGGCTACCGTACGCTCCGGCGTGATGAAGGCTGAAAAGGTGGCTGATGATTACAAGGGCGAAGTGGTCTACGAAGATGTGGCAAAATTCGTGCCCGAGACAGACTATGTGGTCAAGGTGCTCGAACGCCATGTAGAGAAGGCTAAGAATAATCTTAAGGGCGCTCCCATCATCGTGGCTGGTGGCTATGGCGTAGGTTCTAAGGAAGGTTTCGATTTGCTGCGCAAGCTCGCTGACGAACTTCATGGAGAAGTGGGCGCAAGCCGTGCAGCAGTAGATGCTGGCTTCTGCGAACACGACCTCCAGATCGGACAGACTGGTGTGACCGTTCGTCCGAAGGTATACATCGCCTGCGGCATTAGCGGAGCTATTCAGCACGTGGCTGGTATGAAGGAAAGCGGTATTATCATCTCTATCAATACCGATCCCGACGCACCTATCAATCAGATTGCCGATTATATCATCACCGGCAGCGTGGAAGAAGTGGTTCCCAAACTCATTAAGTATTACAAGAGCAACAGCAAATAATCATGGCAAACAATTATACTGAGCATCCTGAGCTGAAGTTCGAACTGAACCACCCGCTCATGAAGCACATCGTGGAACTCAAAGAACGTAACTTCCGCGATAAAGACGAATTCGACTATGCGCCGCTCGACTTCGACGACGCTATGGATAACTACGACCGCGTGCTTGATATCACTGGCGAATTGGCTGGTACAACTATCGCCGACAATGCCGAAGGCGTAGACCAAGAAGGACCTCATCACGAGGGCGACCGCGTGCGTTATGCAAGCGGTACGGCTGAAAACCTCGACGCAATGGTGAAGGCTGGACTCAATGGTATGACGATGCCTCGCCGCTTCGGTGGACTCAATTTCCCCATCACTCCGTATACAATGTGTGCAGAGTTGGTGGCTGCAAGCGATGCAGGATTCGGAAACATCTGGAGCCTGCAAGACTGCATCGAGACGCTCTATGAGTTTGGTAATGAGGATCAACACAGCCGTTTTATTCCCCGTATATGCGCTGGCGAGACCATGTCGATGGACTTGACCGAGCCCGACGCAGGATCGGACCTTCAGCATGTAATGCTCAAGGCTACTTATAGCGAGGAAGAAGGTTGCTGGTTGCTCAACGGCGTAAAGCGTTTTATCACCAATGGCGATGCACAACTCCATCTCGTTTTGGCTCGTTCGGAAGAAGGTACTACTGATGGTCGTGGCTTGTCAATGTTTATCTACGACAAGAATCAAGGTGGCGTAAACGTTCGTCGTATCGAAAATAAACTCGGTATACATGGAAGTCCTACCTGTGAACTCGTCTACAAGAATGCGAAGGCAGAGCTCTGCGGTGAACGCAAGTTGGGCTTGATCAAGTACGTCATGGCGCTGATGAACGGTGCTCGTCTGGGCATTGCTGCACAGAGCGTAGGCATTTCTCAGGCTGCTTACAACGAAGCACTTGCTTATGCTCGCGATCGCGAACAGTTTGGCAAGGCTATCATCAACTTCCCCGCCGTCTACGATATGCTTTCGCTCATGAAGGCTAAACTCGATGCTGGTCGTGCATTGCTCTATCAGTGCTCTCGCTACGTCGACATCTACAAGGCTCTTGATGACATCGCTCGTGAACGCAAGTTGGAGCCCGAGGAACGTAAAGAGCAGAAGAAGTATGCTAAACTCGCCGACTCGCTCACACCGCTCGCCAAGGGCATGAACTCTGAATATTGCAATCAAAACACTTATGATGGATTGCAGATTCATGGTGGTTCGGGCTTCATGATGGAATATCCCATCCAGCGCTATTACCGCGATGCACGTATCACTTCTATTTACGAGGGTACTACACAACTTCAGGTAGTAGCAGCTATCCGCTATGTGACCAATGGCTCTTATTTGGCTCAAATGCGCGAATTCGAAGAGGCCGCAGTAAGCGATGGCTTGAAGAGCATTCAGGCCCGTGCCAAAGCTATGGCAGATAAGTTTGAAGAAGCCACTAATCACGTGAAGGAAGCTGGCGATCCCGCTTTCCATGATCTCTGTGCTCGTCACCTCATGGAGATGGCTGCCGACGTGATTATGCTTCACCTTCTCCTTCACAATGCCACGGAGAACGCAGAACTCTTCGGAAAGAGCGTACGCGTATATGCCAACTTCGTAGAGGCTGAGATCGCTAAGCATCATACCTTCGTGATGAATCTCACTCCCGAAGACGTGGACCAGTATCAGCAGGCATAATCCCACATAATCCCACATAATCCCAAATATTCGGATTAATAGGCATATATGAATAGAAGTAATGAAGCACATTCATCCTAAGTAATAGATTGCCTATTTATCCTTTAGATATCAGAAACAGACAGACTTTGTGAAATATATCGCAAGGTCTGTCTGTTTTTCTTGCTCCAATAAAGTGGTCTGCACGTGAAAAAGTTGTATTTTTGCAGAATGTAGGCACATACGGCTCTTTCTTAAGAAAAAGCCTCAACGACGAATGCCGTTCCTCATAACATGATACTGATAAAGAAATTAGACCTATACATACTCAAAAAGTTCCTTCTGATATTCGCAGGAGCCTTCTTCGTGGTGCTGTTCGTATTCATGATGCAGTTCACGTGGCGCTATGTAGACGATCTGATTGGCAAAGGCCTTTCCTTCGATATCCTTGCCAAGTTCTATTGGTATATGGCCATCACGTTGGTGCGCGACTCCTTGCCGTTGGCAGTATTGCTCTCTTCACTCATCACTTTCGGTAATTTGGGCGAATCGTTCGAACTTCTCGCTATGAAGGCGGCTGGCATTCCCTTGATTCGCATCATGCGCCCCTTAGCGATATTTGCTCTCGCGATGACGTGCACTTCGTTCTATTTCCAAAATGTCGCTTCCCCAAAAGCACAGATAGAACTGAAGACACTGCTCTTCAGTATGAAGGAACAGTCGCCCGCGGTGGAAATTCCAGAAGGCGTATTCTATAATGGTGTACCCAACATAAATATCTACGTGCAGAGCAAGAATACCGCCACGGGCATGCTCTACCAGACTATCATCTACAAGACTGATCAAGGTTTCGACCACGCACAAATCGTGCTCGCAGATTCAGCTCGCCTTGAAGTGACGCGTGATAAGCAGCATCTGCATCTCGACTTGTGGAACGGAGAGCAGTTTGAAAGTCTCGAATCTTCGAGTGGCTCGCAAATGTTGCAAGGAGGCGCTTACGAACCATTCGATCGAGAAACTTTCAACTATAAGTCATTGCTCATCGATTTCGATAGCAACTTCAATATGATGGACAAGAATCTGCTATCGGGTATGCCTACTGCAAAAAATATGCTGCAGATAGAGCATAGCGTAGATTCAATGAATCGAGACCTCGACTCCATCGGCCGTCAATACTACAAGGACGCCATTCCTGTCTACTATCGCCATCCGCAAATCTCAGAGCAAGACTCAGCTTTGATGCTTCGCATGTTGAAACAACACGTTGCGCAACAAGCTACAGCATCCGCTCAAGCCAAAGGAACTTCAGCTCAAGCCAAAGGAACTTCAGGTCAAGCAAATAGAGCATCGCGCCAACAGCTTAGCGCTGTGCCCCTACAAATAGATACGGTGTTGACAAAAGCTCCTGCTGATAAGCTGCAAATGGCACAACAGACAGCTCTGTCAAACGTCAAGTCTATAACTGCCGACTTGGAATGGAAGGCTATGAACACGGATCAAGAAGAACGCGATATTCGAAGCCATTGGGTAGAGTGGCACAACAAAGTGACCTATTCTATAGCATGTCTGCTATTCTTCTTCGTGGGCGCTCCCTTGGGCGCAATCATCCGCAAGGGTGGCTTAGGACTTCCTACGGTGATATCGGTAGCAATTTTCATCGTATGGTACGTGATTTATATCTCGGGCATGAAGATGGCACGTGATGGTAAGGTCGATATGGTGCTCGGTATGTGGATAAGTTCGATGGTAGTAGCTCCATTCGGCGTATTCTTCACTTACAAGGCTAATAAGGACTCTGTGGTATTCAATATGGATGCTTATCGCCATTTCTTTGCCCGTCTGTTTGGCTTGCGCTCTAACCGTCACATATTCCGCAAGGAAGTGATAATTGAAGAACCACGTTTAGAAGTAATGCTCGACAATCTGTCGCGGCTTAAGGAACTATGCGTGGCATACAACAAGAAAGCACATCTTCTTATTGCCCCCAACTACGTGCGCACCTTCTTCCGCTATACTCCAGATACGGCTGTAGAGGACATCAATGCGTTAATGGAGAAGACCATAGAGGAACTTTCTAATAGTAAAGATCGCAAAGTGCTATCGATGCTTAATAACTTCCCTATCATTTATACGCATGCCCATACGTCGCCTTTCCACAACAAAAGCCTCAATGTGGCTGCAGGCATACTCTTCCCCATAGGATTGGTGCTTTGGTTTAGAATATGGCGTTTCCGCTTGAGACTGCAGCGTGATCTTCGTGTTATCGTTCGCACCAGTGATCGCTTACAAAGCGTTATAAAAGGACAATCAATAGCTGAAGAAAGTGCAGAAGGCGCGTACGATGGCTCTAATTATACAAGTGCGGCGAATGCAGAAAGTGCGGGTACAGTTTCTGCCAGTGCTACATGGAGCGAAAAGGTTAGGCGTCTCATGACGAAGCGCAACTTGTTCTTTGCGGCCCTCGCTACTGTGGCGCTTATTGCAGTGGGCATATATGCTCATAACGCATGGCGCCGTTATCAGTACAAACGCTATATTCAAGAGCATGGCGAAATGACGCCCAACACACCTGAAGGCGTTTCTTCTGATGCGCCTCTCCCATTCAAGGGTCCAGTGAATGCGCGATAAATAAAAGTGAATGCACGATAGATAAAAGAAAAAGCACGATAGATAAAAGAAAATGCGCTTTTGATAAAAGATATTTTGCGAAAGATAAAAGATTTGCGAAAGATAAAAGATGATTTGCGAAAGATAAAAGAAAATACGCAATAGATAAAAGATATTTATCCAAATAAGAATATATAAATGAGCTCATTCAAACTCGCCTCAATAGAAGAGGCTATACAAGACTTTAGAGAAGGTAAATTCGTAATTGTGGTCGATGATGAAGATCGCGAGAACGAAGGCGACCTTATCATGGCAGCAGAACTCGTCACTCCAGAGCATGTCAACTATATGCTCCGCAATGGCCGTGGTGTGCTCTGTGCTCCGATTACAATAGAGCGATGCAACCAATTGCAGCTTGAGCATCAGGTACAGACCAACACGAGCATGCTTGGAACACCCTTTACCGTCACCGTCGATTTGCTCGAAGGTTGCACAACGGGTGTGAGTTGTCATGACCGTGCTGCCACGATCCGTGCTTTGGCTGATCCCGATTCACGCCCTGAGAGCTTTGGACGTCCTGGTCACATCAATCCGCTCTATGCACAAGATCGTGGCGTGTTGGCTCGTGCGGGCCACACCGAGGCAGCTATCGATATGGCTCGCTTAGCGGGAATGCATCCTGCAGCCTGCTTGATAGAAATCCTTAACCCCGATGGCACAATGGCTCGTATGCCGCAGCTCCAAGAGTTTGCACAGCGTGAGGGGCTACACATCATTACGATCAAGGATTTGATAGCCTATCGCTTGAAGACGGAGTGCTTAGTAGAGCAGGGTGAAGAGGTGGATATGCCCACAGAATATGGTCATTTTCATTTGATCCCGTTCCGCCAAAAGAGTAATGGCTTGGAGCATATTGCTTTGATTAAGGGCGAATGGAAGGAAGATGAACCCGTGTTAGTGCGTGTACATTCATCCTGCATGACGGGCGATATCTTTGGTTCTGAACGTTGTGATTGTGGTGAACAGCTTCACAAGGCCATGCGCATGATTGAAAAGGAAGGCAAAGGCGTAGTGCTCTATCTCAACCAGGAGGGTCGTGGCATCGGTCTGATGGCAAAAATTGCCGCTTACAAATTGCAGGAAGAAGGCTACGATACGGTAGATGCTAATATTCATCTGGGCTACGATCCCGATGAACGCGACTATGGTGTAGGTGCACAAATCCTTGGAATGCTTGGCGTGAGAAAGATACGCCTTCTTACCAATAATCCTGTGAAGCGCGTAGGCCTTGAAGCTTATGGCCTTGAAATAACGGAGAACGTGCCTATCGAGATCACTCCTAATAAGTACAACAAGCGTTATCTCGAGACCAAGAAAGAACGTATGGGACATACTCTTCACTTCTAAGCATATCGTAAGAAGTTACGCGTAGCAAGAAGTAACGCATAAGTTTCTCACTCTGTCTAAGTTTGAAATGCAATAATTCTAACCTATCATAAATTTATCATTATGGACTACAACATGTACAGCTACACTCCTAATGAGCCGGAAGCTACCATTCGTGAGAGAAGTAGTGCTTTTCCCGCGCTGATGTCGAAAGTCTATCTTTGGATGACTTTGGCGCTTGCCATAACAGGCCTCACTGCTTATTATGTAGCAGGCAATGAGCAATTGTTGTTTAGTATTGCAAGTAATCAAGCCGTATTTTGGGGACTGATTATCGGTGAATTGGCGTTGGTATGGATTCTTTCGGCTAATATCAATCGTTTGTCTTTCCCCGTAGCGGGTCTCATGTTTGGAGCATACTCCATACTTAATGGTGTTACGCTCTCGTTCATCTTCTTGGCTTATACCATGGAGAGCATCGCAACGACCTTCTTCGTTACGGCAGGCACGTTTGGTGCAATGAGCCTCTTGGGCCTATTCATTAAGCGCGATCTCTCTGGTGTGGGTCGCTTCTTGATAATGGGTCTTTTCGGCTTAATCATTGCTTCTGTCGTCAATATGTTTGTTGCCAGCAGTACGCTTTCTTGGGCAGTATCCTACGTTGGCGTGTTTATCTTCTGTGGTTTGACAGCATACGATACGCAGAAGATGAAAGACATTCTGCAGCGAAGCGAAGGCATGGGTCAGACCAACATGCTCAAGATAGCTCTGCTGTGCAGTCTTTCTCTCTATCTTGATTTTATCAATTTGTTCCTCTATCTGCTTCGCTTCTTCGGCAATAGCAGAAACTGAGGCACGTTCACATTTTGATGCCTCTCCGCTCCAGCAGTGTGAGGGGCATCTTGCATAACTCTCCAAACAGCTATCAGAGAAATGCCAGCACACTAATGGTGCTCAAACATTCCCATAGCAACACACTAAACATTCAAATAAAATGCTTTCATCACTCGTAAACCGCTTGGCCCCTTCGGCCACTCTCGCCATGTCGCAAAAGAGCGCAGAACTCAAGGCACAGGGCATTGACATCATCAATCTGTCGGTAGGAGAACCCGATTTCAACACTCCCGACCACATCAAGGAAGCTGCCAAGAAGGCTATCGATGAGAATTACTCTCGTTACTCTCCCGTGGCAGGTTATCCTGCACTGCGTAAAGCCATCGTAGCCAAGCTCAAAAACGAGAACGGCTTAGACTATACTCCCGACCAAATCGTATGTTCCAATGGTGCCAAGCAGTGCGTGTGCAATGCTGTGATGGCGCTCGTGTCGCCGGGCGAAGAAGTAATTATTCCCGCTCCCTACTGGGTAAGCTACCCGCAGATGGTGCTTATGGCCGATGGTAAACCCGTTTTTGTCGAAGCCAAGATAGAGCAAGACTTCAAGATCACTCCTGCTCAGCTCGAGGCTGCCATCACTCCCAGGACTCGTGCCATCATCCTCTGCTCTCCCAGCAACCCTACAGGCTCTGTATATAGCCAGGACGAACTTGAAGCACTTGCAGAAGTGCTTCGCAAGCACGAGGGCATCTACGTGATCAGCGATGAAATCTATGAACACATCAACTACGTAGGTCATCACGCCTCTATCGCTCGTTGCGAGGGTATGAAGGAACGTACCGTTGTAATCAATGGTGTATCTAAGGCTTATGCCATGACAGGTTGGCGTATAGGCTTCGTAGCTGCTCCGCTTGAGATTGCTAAGGCTTGCAGTAAGCTCCAGGGTCAGTATACCAGTGGTCCTTGCTCTGTAAGCCAGATGGCTGCCACAGAAGCCTTTGCAGGTCCTCAGGATTGCGTGGAGACCATGCGTCAAGCCTTCCAGCGTCGTAAGGAGCTCATCGTACGTCTCGCCAAGGAAGTTCCCGGTTTTGAGGTAAACGATCCCCATGGAGCTTTCTATCTATTCCCCAAGTGTAGCTATTACTTCGGCAAGACCGACGGAGAACGCGTTATCAAAGACTCTATGGACTTTGCCATCTACTTGCTCGAAGTAGGCCACGTAGCCACAGTCGGTGGTGCAGCTTTCGGTTCTCCCGAATGCTTCCGTATGAGCTACGCTACAAGCGATGAAAACATCGTTGAAGCCCTTCGCCGTATTAAGGAAGCCGTGAGCAAGTTGAAGTAACGCTCTGTATAAGCTTTCAAATGAATACAAAGAGGCGGTCTGTCATTATGCAGACCGCCTCTTTGCGCTAATATAGTTCCATCAGTGCGCGTGCCAATGGTAGAAAACGCTCTATGCTCTCCTCAGAACTCACACACTAATGGTATGAGTAAAGGCACGCTCATATCGAGCAACATTCCGTGGAAAAGTGCCACGGGAATCATCTCTTTGCCCGAAACACGGCCAATGGCAGGCAAGCAAACGTCTACCGAAGTGACCCCCGCTGCTGTAATAGGCGCTAAGGGTCCGAGTAGCTTGCGAATGAGCGGAGCACAGACCAGGGCAATAAGTTCTCTAAACACGTTGCTGAGCAAAGCAATCGTGCCCAGCTCTGCCGCCAATTGTTCGCCCAGTGAAGGCAGTTTGAGCTGTGTGACCAATATCGACGAGAGTGAATAGTAGCCCATGCCGCTCCCCACAGCCATGCAGTCGAACACGCTCCAATGGGTCAGAGCCAAACTTACTAATGCTGAAAACAGTACTGTGCCCGTGATAGTGGTCAGCGGGAGAAGCAACATCTTCGGACGGAAATTCTTCAAGATCGCTTTAAAGTTGTCGCTGCAGCCCACGCTCAGTCCCACTTGGAACATCAGCGCATATAATATATAGAGTGAAAGATTGTGGAGTTGCCAGTTGATGCCACACACATGGCCCAAGACACATCCCACCACAAACATCAGCAATACAACGATGCTCTGCATCATGCCTTTTCCTCCTTCTCTTTACCAATGACGAAATGCCATATCAGCCAGCCGCCTAATGCACTTCCCGTCATGGCAGCAATGCAAATCATTAGAGCCTGACCGCCATACGTCCAAAGATTGTCCACGATGAGACGATTCTCGCCCACCGAAAGTCCAAGGACAAATAGCATGAAGCAGATAGTCAGCGTAATCGTGAAATTTACGTGACGTAAGCCCTTCCAGCGCCGGAGTCCGAATCCTGCCACCACACCGCAAAGGGCCACCATTATTACTGAAAACATTGTTCTTAAACGCGTTATCCTTCAGAGCCGAGCGTGCAGCAACGGCCCAGAAGTAGTATGATTCTTTATAGATTGGGAGTGCAAAGGTAGCAATATAAAAGCGCTCAGAGGGTGCTAAAGTGCCGAAAATCGGAAAAACATTCGTCCAAAGCGTGCTAATCTGCTCATCTTATTGTACCTTTACGCTCCATAACCTTACTACCAACCTAATGCCTCAGATGCAACGGAATGTCGATACAGTGTGAATTCCTATTCTTCTGCATAGAGAGGCTATCAAAACAGACTGTCCTATGACCATAGCAGAAATCATAGCCAAGCAATTAAGCCTGCGCACTCGCCAAGTAGAAAGCACTATCAATCTCCTGACAGCTGGAGCCACCATTCCCTTCATCAGCCGTTATCGAAAGGAAGCAACGGGTGGGCTTAACGAAGTGCAAGTGGCGCAGATCAAGGAGCAAAACGACCGACTCGAAGAACTCGTGCACCGTCGTGAATACATCCTTCAGACCATAGAAGAACAGGGAAGACTTACCGATCCCTTGCGCCAGCGCATAAGCGAATGTTGGGACGCCACCCAGTTAGAAGACCTCTACCTTCCCTTCAAGCCCAAACGTAAGACCAAGGCAGAAGCTGCGCGCAAGAAAGGACTTGAGCCCTTGGCAGAACTTCTTCTCACCAAACCCTATAATCGTCCGGAGGAAGCTGCTCGCTTCTTTGTGAAAGGCGAGGTAAAAGATGTAGACGAAGCCCTGCAAGGAGCACGCGATATCATAGCCGAACGCGTAAACGAAGACGAACGTACCCGTCAGACCGTACGCCGCTCGTTTGAGTGCACCGCCATGATTCGTTCTAAGGTGGTCAAGGGACATGAGGCTGAGGCAGGCAAATTTCGCGATTATTTCGACTGGAGCGAACCCCTTCGTCGCTGCACTTCCCATCGCCTCTTGGCCATGCGTCGAGGCGAGAGTGAGGGCTTCTTGCGCGTGAGCATCTCGCCGTCCGACGATGCCGATTGCATCTCACGTATCGAACGTCCGTTCGTCAAGGCTGGCTCGCCTGCTGCCACGCAACTTCAGACAGCTATTGCCGATGCCTACAAGCGCCTGCTTCGTCCAAGCATTGAGACCGAATTTTCCGGACAGAGCAAGCACAAAGCCGATGAAGAAGCCATTCACGTGTTTGCAAGCAATCTCAAGCAACTACTTCTCGCCCCACCCTTGGGGCAGAAGCGCATCATGGGCATCGACCCAGGCTTCCGTACAGGCTGCAAGGTGGTATGTTTAGATGCTCAGGGCAATCTTCTTCACAACGAGACCATCTTCCCCCATCAACCTCAGAATCAGTATGCTCGGTCGGGCTTCAAACTTGCTACACTCGTAGAGCAGTATAAGGTGGAAGCCATCGCCATAGGCAATGGTACGGCAGGCCGCGAAACCGAGGATCTGGTCAAAAGCCTGCATCTGAAGGATGTCGACGTGTTTCTTGTGAGCGAAGACGGAGCTTCCGTCTATTCCGCTTCCAAGTTGGCACGCGAGGAATTCCCCGACTACGATGTCACCGTGCGAGGAGCCGTGAGCATAGCCCGTCGTCTGGCCGATCCCTTAGCAGAGTTGGTCAAGATTGATCCTAAGTCGATCGGCGTAGGTCAGTATCAGCATGACGTAGACCAGTCGGAACTCAAGAAGTCGCTCGACCTCACCGTGGAGAGTTGCGTCAATACCGTAGGCGTCAATCTCAATACAGCCTCGAAGCATCTGCTCACCTACGTCTCTGGACTTGGTCCGGCATTGGCGCAAAACATCGTAGACTATCGTGCAGAGCATGGAGCCTTTCATTCTCGAAAAGAACTTCTCAAGGTGCCTCGGCTCGGAAGTAAAGCTTACGAGCAGTGTGCAGGTTTCCTCCGCATACCCGATGCCTCCAATCCGCTCGACAATACGGCTGTGCATCCCGAACGCTATACACTCGTAGAGCGTATGGCGCGCGATGCTGGTTGCGATGTGAGCACGCTTATAGCCTCTCCCCAGCTGCGTGCGGGCATCGATCTCAATCGCTACGTAAGCGACGAAGTAGGTATGCCCACGCTCACCGATATCATGCAGGAACTTGCTAAGCCAGGTCGCGATCCGCGCGGCACTGCCAAGGTGTTCAGCTTTGCTGACAACCTTCATTCGCTCGACGATCTTCGCATAGGCATGGAAGTGCCCGGTGTAGTGTCCAATATTACCAAGTTTGGATGTTTCGTAGATATGGGCATTAAGGTGAAAGGCCTGATCCACATCTCGCAAATGGCAGACCATTATGTGAAAGACCCTGCCGAGGTGGTACACATTCAGCAGCAAGTCATGGTTAAGGTGATCGATATCGACGAGGAGCGTGGACGCGTGGCGCTGAAACTGATTAACGGATAGAGTCCGGATAAGAAGTTTGTAGTTGGGCTGCTAATATAGTACGTAATGCCATGCTAAGCATTTTTCTAAACTCCTAAACTCATTAAACTTATTCAACTCCCAAACTCCCTCTTATGACAGACCAAGACTATATGCGCAAGGCTCTGGACCAAGCCCGTATGGCTTACGATCGCGACGAGGTGCCTGTAGGCGCCGTAGTCGTGTGTAACGATCGAATCATAGCCCGCGGCCACAACCTTACTGAGACCCTCAACGACGTAACAGCCCATGCAGAGATGCAGGCTATTACCGCTGCCGCCAATTCTTTGGGTGGCAAATATCTTGATGTGTGTACGCTCTATGTCACGGTAGAACCATGCGTGATGTGTGCGGGTGCTATCGGTTGGTCGCAACTGGGTCGTCTCGTCTATGGCGCAGCCGACCCCAAGCGCGGCTTCAGTGTATATGCACCCCATGCACTTCATCCCAAGACGCAGGTCACGAGTGGCGTGCTCGAGGAAGAGTGTGCCCAACTGATGAAAGAATTCTTTAAGCGTAAGCGCTGATATCCAATCAGAATAGTGCGTATTAATAATTAGCATACCTATATCTATGGCTGATCACAATCTGTTAGGGCAGGAGGGTGAGCGACAAGCTATGCTTTATCTCATGCACAAGGGTTATACGCTGCACGATCACAACTGGCGCTCGGGGCATCTTGAGATCGATATTGTAGCAGAGTGGCATGGCGAGATAGTCTTTGTAGAAGTAAAGACGCGTAGCAACGAGACCTTTGCTTCAGCAGCCGAAGCTGTCACCATGCATAAGAAGCGCAACCTCATAGCCGCTGCCCGTGCTTACTTGGCCTATCACCATCTGACCGACCAACCCTATAGCTACGACATTATCACCGTGGTAGGCACCGCCCCGCCATTCCAAATCACGCATCTGTGCCATGCTTATAGTGAAGAAAAGGTGCTATATTCAAGTAATAAGTAACAAGTAATAAGTAATACATTCTTGCTCATATCAAGTAATAAGTAATTCAAGTTTCGGATTTAGTATGGGCGGGCTGAAAGCCCAATGATATTCATAGCCCAGGGCATCGCCCTGGGTAT
>CALEKA010000048.1 GCA_937898715.1 uncultured Prevotella sp. | reverse complement strand
GAACATCGGTCGGTGTACGCACGAACATCGGTCGGTGTACGCACGAACATCGGTCGGTGTACACACGAGCATCGGTCGGTGTACGATAACATGCACGCTCTTCAAAGAAAACCTTACACAAGTTGTTAAACCAACAATAGTGATGGACTAAATTTTCTCTAAAGGAAGTTTTTTTCTACTGAAGTATCGGATTTAGAATGGGCTTTCAGCCCGCCTATTCTAAATCCGATACTTGAATAACTACTTATCCACTCTTACCACTCTGATACCCACATTGGCGTAACCCTTTGAGCCATCACGACTATCGTCGGAATATTCACTTCGGCATGAGTCACGACTGGTATCCCAGGCTCCACCCTTGACAAGATATTCACCCTGTTCAGTCAATGTGGAAGTCCACTCCCAGCAGTTACCCCAGAAATCAATACCACCACAGTTGCCCTTAGAAACGTCGTAGGCATCTACTGATGTTAGTCCACTCTCTATGTGGTCAGCGTTCATCCTCACATCCTTCGGCATATGGCCAGCAGCCAATATCCATTCATACTCTGTGGGCAAGCGATAGGCGTGTTTTGAATCCTGCGAACTAAGCCAGTCACAGTAGGCCATAGCCTCGGTATAGCTAACGTTTACAACAGGATAACGATCCTGTCCGTCGGGATAAGTAAAGTTAGGATTAAAGGCTTTCCACTCCTCGTTGGTGACGGGAGCATAACCCACATAGGCGTTGCCTTCAGTAGCACCTTTCAGCACGAGCCACTGGTCACTGGGATCGTCGTCTTCACGTGAGTCTATTAGACTGAGAAACCGCTGTACAAGTCTTTCCTCACGATTGTTGACCATCTCGTCGACAATTGCCTGCATCTCATCGATAAGCACCTGATGGTGAGCGTCACGTTCCAATTCACGAAGCTTGGCTTTCTTTCGTGCTACCACCTTGTCGTAACGCACGCCCATCTGATCAAACAGGGCATTGTAAGTATCGAGACACGGATTCTTCTTATACTCGCGCAGCAACTCTTTTGTCTTATTGTCAAGTTCAGGACGTTCTTCCTCCACCAATGGTGCATCGGGGTCGTCAAACTCCAATTCGCTCTCATCGAGATCAATCGGCGTAATCAGCTGTCCAGCTTCCGCCACCTGATGCACACCAAAATAGTGAGCCACGAGTCCGTCCTTATAGATGGACAAACGGTAGCCTCCATAGAGATCGCTGGGAAATATGGTGACGTAATAGTCACGTCCAGGCTGCAGTGTCTGACCCTCTGGAGCAGAGAAAGTGACAATACTTTTTGCATGTGTCAGTTCTCCGAGACTTCCATCGGCAGAAATAGTTCCAGTACCAGCGATGGGATTGGCATCAACACTCTCCAATTCAATGTGGGTAATGTTCGACATCTTGAAGTTCAGCCGCAGACCGCTAGTCAGCGACAGATAAGAACCAGCAGCGATACCATCCTTATAGGCGCTCTCATGACCAACTTGTTGCTCATCAGCTATCTTGACCTTCGGCTCTGTTAGATCATTGTCTGTTATGCTCATCTCGCTGACATCTGTCAGGGTGAAAGTCCGCCCCATGACATTGAGAGTCTGTCCACTATTGGTATAAGTCATCTCTCCAGTCAGTGAGGCAGGGAATTGGTAGTTCACGTTACCCATCCCAACGTTGAGTGTCTGCGCCCCTGCTGCTATCGTCAGCATGAAGGCTGATATCAGTGTATATGTGCGCATCATTTTACTATCAGTTTGTTAGTTCCACATTTTGTCTTTATCACGTAGACGCCCTGTTGCATCTGGTCTTCACTTACTTTTTGTCCTTGAAGGTTGTATACTTCGAGTATTTCTCCGTCATCTATCTTGGCCGTTTTAATTCCAGTCGTTACCTCTTCTGAGGCAGAGAAATACATCTTTGCAAGGTTAGATAGCTGAAACGACTCCGTTCCCGCCGTGAGGGTTGTTCCACTAATGGTGATGTTCAGCGACTCCACGTTGACGGATGCTTTAGCTCCGTCTATTGTCTCGAAAGTAAGGTAGGGATAGTCGGCGGCTTTTGCTGTCAGCACAGCTATACCTGCAACTAATGTTAATAATAATTTCTTCATACTTTTGATTTCATTATTTGTTTCCGTGCCATAATCTAAAGTATTTTTCTTCTTTCTCCTACAGAGCGCCATGCTATACTCTCTGCATATGGCTTAAAGGAAAAACGTTGTTTTGCTGTTGTGTTACATTCTAAAGACCCTCTGAAAAAGGGAAAGTAAAATCAGAATACAATTTTTCTTCCATCTTTGATGTATATTCCCTTTTCTGGGGAAGAGACTTCACGCCCACTCAAATCATAGAATTTGTTGTCGGAAGGATGAATCACTCGTATATCGTCTACCTCAGTCGAGATGTCACGTGACTGTGAGAACAGCCAGTCAAGACGATCTGTGGTATAGCTGTGATCGCAGGTGGTCCTGTGATCCCAATCTGCTATCACATCCAGTTGGAATGTCCCTCCAGTATTGATGACCTCTGGTCTGAATGCTTCTACGTTACTAAGCGGCATCACCGTATCGTCGGTTCCCATGACGCAATAGACGGGAGTAGTAGCAACATTCTGCGCGTTACAACCAGAAGGATCGCCTGCTATGGGCATAGCTGCGGCATAGAAGTTGGGGTAGTTGCTGAGTTGGCACCATACTCCCGTTGCACCAATAGAGTTACCCATGATATAGATACGCGATACATCGGCCTTTCTTGAAGACACGTAGCTCTTCATTAGTTCGTAGACCACCCTACGCAAATGACCAGTCCATCCTGTCGTTGCCGGACATTGAGGCACGATAAAGGTAGCAGAAATGTTATGCGTACAGAGATAACGGTATATCGAACCAACCGCGACCTCTTTCAGTTGCTGTATGTTGTCAGTACCCCGCGACGGCGCTTCGTGCAGATAGACGACAAGAGCAGGGAGTGCTGACGCATGGTTGATTTCGGTTCGTCGATAAGGCAAGGTCGTACTACCCCAAGTAAAACTATCGTATTCGAAGATGTCCGCATTGACGATTGTTCCGCTATCGCTATTCAGATTACTATAAGGCGTTTCCAGCTGTTTGACACTTCCGAGAATGGTATCTGCAGTTTCATTGATCAAGCTGTAACCATTGTCCACCCGCATTAGTGGCGAGGAGAACATCAAGCAGAGTTCTGGCTGTATGCCCCCAGCTTCTTGAGTATAGTCACGATTTAACTGATATCGGAGTACATCGGTATCGTCGGTAGTACAACTTAGGAGCAGTTGTGTCCCTGCGTTAATTGTACCTTGATAAAAGACAGCGGGTTGGGCGTCATCAGAAGCAAAGGGATGGGCTACTTGCGTTGTTCCTCCCACACAAATGATGGTGCCACCTGTGAGATAGAGTTTCTTGTAAGGACTACGGTCGTTGACATCAGTACCAAGCTCATGCAGATAATTGCCTAACCCAACTTTCACACCCCTAAAAAACTTTCAAACTTTTTTTATCGAAAATGCTATA
>CALEKA010000047.1 GCA_937898715.1 uncultured Prevotella sp. | reverse complement strand
AATGTAATACTTTATACTTAATACTTAATACTTTTAATCATCTATGATTAACAGCCCACAGAACCGGCTGAATCTGCAAGAATGTAATACTTTATACTTAATACTTAATACTTTTAATCATCTATGATTAACAGCGGTTCGGCAGAGCAAAAGTAAAAAACTTCGTCTTTTATTTTGCTCTTCTCTCACCTTGCACTAACTTTGCCGCGCAATATTGAACACAAAATGAATTTGATAGTAGACATCGGCAACTCAACGGCGAAGGCAGCTGTGTTTCGGGATGGTGAGATGGTGCTCCGCAAGCGCTTGAACGCCAACCTCGAAGATGGTATTGCCATGATCGTAGAAGAGTTTGACATAGATGCCTGCGCATATTCCTCTGTAGGCCGACCTCAGCCCGACCTGGCCGACGCTATACAGCACATGGTGCCCGTGGCACTCCACGTGACGGGCATGACACCCACTCCGCTCGTGTGCGACTATCTCACCCCAGAGACCCTCGGAGCCGACCGATTGGCTGCTGCAGTAGGAGCAGCACACTGCTGTCCTGGTCGAGACTTGCTGATAGTAGATGCAGGTACGTGTATCACCTACGACTATGTGAGCGCTGAGGGCCACTATCTCGGAGGAAATATATCGCTCGGCATGGGCATGCGCTTGCGCGCACTCAATGAGCAGACAGCACGACTGCCTCTCGTAGCTGCCGAAGGCGATGCCCCTCTGATAGGACGCAACACGCACGAAGCCATCCGTACGGGCGTGATCAGAGGCATGGATTATGAGATAAAAAGCTACATTCGCGACATGAAGCAGCAACATGCCGATGCACGCGTGTTTCTCACCGGTGGAAACGGCTACCGTTTTGCACAAGAATATGAAGTTGAACGCAACGACGCTCTCGTAGAAATAGGGCTGAATTGCATCTTAGAGTATCAAAGACGATGACAAGACTCCACAAATATATGGCAGCCGCAGCACTCCTTGCTGTGATGCCCCTCTGCGCTATGGCTCAGACCAACGGCAGCAACTCTCCCTATTCGCGCTATGGCATGGGATTGCTCAGCGATGGCGGAAATGCCTTCAATAAGGGCATGAGTGGTACTGCCTATGGTATGCGCTACGGCTCCGAACTCAATACGAAGAACCCTGCATCGTATGCTGCAATCGACTCACTCTCGATGCTCTTCGACTTCGGCGTGTCGCTGCAAAATGGCAACTTCTCGCAGCAGGGCGTGAAGACGAATGCTAAGAATACTTCGGTCGACTATATCACAGCAGGCATGCGCATGGCTCCACGGCTCGGACTCTCTCTCGGATTGGTGCCCTTCAGCACCATCGGTTACGAGTCGGCTTATACGCAGAATATCTCTGGATCAAACCTCACACAGCGTGAACAGACCACTACCTACACAGGCGATGGCGGACTCCATGAAGTATACGTAGGCATCGGATGGGCACCCATAAAGCCCCTCTCCGTGGGCTTCAATGCAGGATATCTGTGGGGCGACCTCACACACACCTCCGTCATGACCCCCTCTGAGGGATACGTCAATCATCAAGAGTACGACGCCGACATACGTACTTATAAGGTAGACTTCGGCTTGCAGTATGAGCAGCGTATTAATAAGAAGAATACGCTCACGCTCGGCCTCGTATACGGCCTCGGTCACGACATCAATCGTACAGCTAATTATTACAACCTATATCTGCAGTCAAGCACATCGAGCACAGTCGTAAGTGGCGACACGCTCTCATGCAAGAATGCCTTCCAGTTGCCTCACAGCGTGGGCGTAGGTCTTACGTGGACGTACAAAAATTCGCTCCGCGTAGGTGCCGACTATACCTTCCAAAAGTGGAGCAACGCGAAGTATCCCAGCGTGGTGCGCAATGCAGAAGGCAATTTGGCCTATGAGGCAAAGACCGGACAGTTCTCCGACCTTCACAAAGTAAGCCTCGGTGTGGAATACATCCCCAACGACAATGGTCTCCGTTGGCGTCAGCACGTGCGCTATCGTGCAGGTGTGGCGTTCTCTACTCCTTATGTAAAGGTAGACGGACAGGATGGTCCGAAAGACTTTATGGCCAGCCTCGGTGTGGCATTGCCCATCGTCAATCGTTACAACAATCGCACATTTATCAACTTCTCAGCTCAGTATGAGCAGGTTACGCCCAAGATCGCTGGTATGGTGAAAGAGCGCTACCTCCGCTTGAGCATTGGCCTCACCTTCAACGAACGCTGGTTTATGAAGTGGAAGGCTGAGTAAGCAGATTGTATGAGCACCCTCAAGAACAATATTATTCACCCCCTTCGCCGTAGCCTCTCAAGGCTATGGCCCATCTACAGCAGAGGCCTTACAAAGCCCCTGCTGTTTGTGCTGTTGCTCCTGCCCTTGGCTTGTACAAACGATGCACCCCCTATGGGCGGAAGGGTGACCAATAGAGATTCACTCCCCGTAATGGTCACACGAGGCGTGTCAAAGCTCATTACCGATTCGGGCGTGATACGCTATAAGATTATAGCCGAAGAATGGCGCATTTTCGACAAGACCAAGCCACCTCGTTGGGACTTTCGCCAAGGCATATTCCTCGAGCGTTATGACAACAAGTTTAAGGTAGACCTCCGCTTCGAAGCCGATAGCGCATGGCTCTACAATCAGCGGTTGTGGAAGCTCGTGGGCCACGTAAAGCTCGACGACCACACCTCGCAAACGCGCGTTCGCACCGAGGAACTCTTCTACGATACGCAGTCGGGCGAACTGTGGAGCAACGTGCATTCCACTCTCCGTCAGCCCAATCAGGAGATAGAGGGTAGCTGGTTCCGAGCCACGCTACGCAATGGACGGCCTACGCAGTACCACGTGAAGCAGTCAAGAGGATTCATGCCTATGGGCGATATGGGAGAAGGTCCCGCTGTAGCACCTTCCGCTGGAAGCGTCAATAGCTCTGATTCTGCGCAGCAAACGGTGCGCGAAGCCCCCGTGGCACGCCCCAAGACGGTAAAGAAGGAAAGCATCTCATCTGCTCCATCAGCAGGGCGGAAATAGGGCAATCATCATCCTGCAAACCTAACGTGCAAGGAGAAAGAACGCTAATGTGTTAAAAATAAACGCACTTACGCGGCAGAAAGTACTTTTTTTTCTTTAACTTTGCACGAAATAGACCAAACTATGCCCATACGCTTCCTCAGAAGTGATGACAAGAATATGGGTTGTGTGCTTCGGAGAGGCTTGCGCGCCATCCACCGCACACCTTTATCAGCATAATAAAAACAATAAATAATAACACTTAAATGGCAGCATTACAAAAGATCAGAAGCAAAGGCGCCCTCCTCGTAGGCGTACTGGCCTTGGCCCTCTTTGCTTTCATTGCCGAAGAGTTCTTCCGCTCGTTGGAGACTACATCCAACATGGATCGCAACATCGTAGGCAAAGTTTATGGTGAAAAGCTCACTATCCAAGACTTCCAGAGCATGGTAGATGAGCAGAGCAATGTAGTTAAGATGCAGATGCAGATGCAAGGTCAGGACGGAACACTCTCCGATCAGCAGACTGAGCAAATCCGCGAGCAGGTATGGCAACAGTTCGTACAGAACACCGTCATCAAGCACGAGTGCGACAAGCTCGGCATCTTCGTGACCGATGGTGAGGTGCAGGAAGCACTTCGCGAAGGCACTGCTCAGAGCCTCCAACCCATGGCAGCCGTATTCCGCAATGCACAGGGCGGATTCGACCTCGCTCAACTTCAAGACTTCTTGAAAAACTACAACAAGTATCTGGCCGATGCACAGAAGGCTCAGCAGAGCGAAGCCATCGAGCAGGTACAGATGATCAAGAACATCTGGGACTTCTCTGAAAAGCAACTCCGCAACGAATTGCTCTCTAATAAGTACAACGTGCTCTTCGCCATGGGATTCGTTTCAAACCCCATCGCTGCAAAGGAGAACTTCGACGATCGCACCATTCAGAAGAATGCTCAAGTAGCCGCTCTCCCCTATAGCACCATTAATGATAAGGATATCCAGGTAAGCGACGATGAACTCAAGGCTGCTTACGAGCAGTTTAAGGAAAACTTCTACTCTCCCGTAGAGACTCGCGACCTGAAGGTAGTCGATGTCAACGTAGTGGCAAGTGCTACTGACCGTGCCGACCTCATGAAGAAGGTACAGGGATTCCAGCAGCAACTTCAGAATGGTAGCGATGTAGCCAATGTGATTCGCACTTCTAACTCTGAAATCCAGTACAGCAACCTCGCACTGAGCAAGAACGCTTTCCAGCAGTATCCCGACATTGCTGCTCAGCTCGACTCTATGGCAGTAGGCAGCGTGAAGCCCGCTTACTACAATGCTCAGGACAACACCATCAATACCCTCAAGCTCATCGCTAAGGAAGAAGCTCCCGACTCAATCCTCTATCGTCAGATCGCTTCTACGAAGACCGATCCCGCAGAGCGCAAGGCTCAGGTAGACTCTATCCTCGGTGCACTCAATGGTGGCGCATCTTTCGCAGAGTTGGCAAAGAAGTATGGTCAGCGTTCTGACTCTGTTTGGCTCACCTCTAATCAGTACGAGCAGTTTGGCTTGAACGACGAGACCGCCTCTTACCTCTCACAACTCAGCAAGATCGGTGCAGGATCTGCACAGATTATCTCCAACGAGCAGGGCGCAGCCGTAGTACAGGTGCTCGATCGTAAGAAGATGGAGACGAAGTACAACGTAGCCGTAGTGAAGTGCCCCCTCAACTTCTCTAAGAAGACTTACGAAGATGAGCTCAGCCGCTTCAACCGCTTCCTCGCTCAGAACAAGGACGCTGCTTCTATCGAAAAGAACGCCGCTAAGAATGGTTACGCCGTAACCGACCTCCCCGGCTATTCACCCATGCAAAACGTCATCCCTGCACAGATCGGCGGTAGCGGTGCTAAGGATTGCGCACGCTGGATCTTCGACGAAGCCAAGGCTGGCGACGTATCTAAGCTCTATGAGTGCGGCCGTAACGGCGACCACCTCCTCGTGGTATGCGTGACTGCTACCAACGATAAGGGTTACCTCCCCTGGGACAACAAAGAAGTGAAGGATTTCCTCACCATGGTAGTGAAGCAGCAGAAGAAGGCTGAAAAGGCCCTCGCAATGGCTAAGAACGTGAAGACCATCGCGGATATGCAGAAGATCAAGGGCGCTGTAGTAACTTCTCTTACTAACCAGACAATGGCTGGCTATGCTATGGTAAATGGTATCAACGTGCCCGAACCCAAGCTTTCTGGCGTCATCGCTAAGACGGGCGTCAACAAGTGCTCAAGTCTCGTACAGGGTGCAGCAGCCATCTACATCGTGAAGGTTACTGGTCAGAGCAAGACCGCCGACAAGTATGATGCAGCAAGCGAAATGGCACAGGTAGCACAGACGAGCGGACAGCGTGCTTACTCTTCAGCATTCAACTATCTTATCCTCCACAAGGCTAAGCTCGTAGATCATCGCTACGAATTCTAATCCGTAGTACATATAGTATTTTATACAACGCAAAGCGCCCCGTAAGATGCAAAATCTTACGGGGCGCTTTTGCAGTACATGTCCGGCATGATCGTAATATATATAATGAGTATACTTTTACCCTAATATAAAGTGAACTTTTATCCAGTCTTGTGGGCGACACGTCCTCGCGTCGGCATGCCCAGCGAGCAATCAGTCTTTTAGAGTCTACTGGGGGCGACGCGTCCCCGCGTCGGCATAGCAATGAAAGAATTATAAATCTACCTCTTTCAGCCACATAATGCCAACGCGGGGACGCGTCATCCTCAATATGTTGTTTCCTCTTCTTTATAGAGTTTTCTTTCCTCCCTTATCTTCCCCCAGAGGGAGCATTCTTCTGCAACTTAAGCTCTACGATACCTTTTACAAAAGCTTTGATGATAAGTTCCGTAGTATTAGAAGCATTGAATTTGGATAAGAGATGAGCCTTGTGCGTATTCACCGTATTGACTGATACGTGGAGCTCTTCTGCAATTTCTCCAGCTCGTAGGCCACGCGCAAGGAGATGCAAAACGTTTGTTTCCTGTGTTGTGAGATGATCCGTCGTATCGGGAATTTGCATTTCGATGTGGCGCACCAATTGCTGAAAACGCTCACAGAAATATTTATCGCCATCGCAGATACAACGGATAGCATGCTGTAATTCATCGGGAGTGCAGCTCTTAAACACCACACCATCCACACCAGCATGCATAATCGCATTGATATTCCATATCTCTTCGTGCGAGGTGTATACCAGAGTACTGGTGGAGTGAGCGTGCTCTCGTATGTAGTCAATAAGATGAAGCCCTGAATTCTCTTGGTAGAAGTCAAGGTCGGTGATGCAAAGGTCTATGCTTGAAGCATGGTCTTTCAGTAGGTCTAAGGCGTCTGCAGGATTATTGCTCACGACTACGCTACCTATAAACGGCATACGCTGTAGGCATGCTTTCAATCCTTCCAAGAGGATGGCATGATCATCGCATATCAGTACTTTGAGTTTTTTCTGCATGAAATTTTTCGATAGGGGCGGAGCGCTCTGCGATCTTGAAACACGAAATGTTTTACCCGAGAGTGGCGTTCTGCGCTTCTTAGACGTTTGAAACGTTTGTGGTAGTTGGCGTTCTGCGTAAAGGAGCTACTCCGTCTGTTAATTCGATGCAAAAGTACGTTATTGCCGTCACATAAATTTCATTAGAAATAATGATAAAGCACGTTAATTGCCTACTTCTTTCGTATTTTCACTGCATCTGATGCATATTTTCTGTCCATCTATGCTCATTTCTGCACCTATACTTTTGATCCTCTCGTGTATGGAACGAAGGCCGATGCCATCCGATGAGGAATCTTTTGGGGTATCTTTGTTGGTTTCTCCCGTAGGGAATCCATCGCTCTCAATGCAGAGTTCTGTGATTTTCTCTGGCGTGTGGTGCAATGCAATGCGTAGGAATGAAGGCTTTCCATGCTTCATGAGATTGCTCACAAGTTCCTGCGTGATACGATAGAGTTGGTAGCCAATTTGTTGCGGGAGCAACGACCAATCGTAGGCCTTGTCATATTCGAATGCTGTCTCTGCCTGCTTCATGTCGGCAAGCTTGAAGGCATAAGCTTGTAGCATCTGACTGAGCGAAGCAAACTGCATATTGGGAGGCATAAGTTCGTGGGAGATGTGGCGAATGTCGCCTCGAGCCGTGTTGAGCATGCGAGCAGCTTCTTTCACGTCGTCGGTAGAGGAAAGTTGCATCTCTGCTACGAGGAGGTCGTTGCAGATGCCATCGTGCAGTTCTTGCGCTAAGCGCTTACGCTCGTTCTCCAATCCATCAATGTAACGTTTCGCCTCGGCAAGTTCGAACTTACGCTTCAAGTGTCGGCGCCACTGCATGACCCCAATACATAGTGATATGAGCACAATGCAAAGCGCCACTACCCAAGCAGTGAGTCTCCATTGATGAGCTTCATTCTGTGCTGCCACCTTCTGAAGGTTGGCTATCTTGAGTTCTTTTTCCTTAGCATCATAGCGAGCGGCAGCATCGGCTGCTTGCTGCTGCACGTTGAGCTGATGTATGGAGTCGCCGATGTAGTAAGCCTCTCGATAGAAGTAGCAAGCACGCTCCGTTTGTCCTACACCCTCGTAAGCCCTTGCTGTCATTAGCATGATTTTGTCGCGTTCGGAGGATACAGCGGGGCCGTTCTCGTAGAGCATCAATGCGCTTTGCAGAGCAAGCTTCCATTGCTTCGTCACGAAATAATAGTTGACCTTGGCATGCTCGAGCTGCATACGCTCCGAACCACTCGGTGCTGCGCCCTTGACGATTGCATCGGCGCGGGCAATCAGTCCCGGGATCTCGCCATAGCGATTGGGAAGTTGCGTAAGGAGCGAGATGAGCGGCGAAATGCAGTTGGCCTCTGCCAGTGGCTCGTGAGCTTTACGAGCGATGTTCATGCCTTGCTGGAGAAATTTTTCCGCTTCTCCAAACGTCTGCGGATTATAGGTAAGGATCGAGCCTAATCCAGAGTAGACAGAGACGCGCAGGCTTACATCGTCGGCAGCATCTTCATACTTCAATGCATTGCGAAGCATCTTCTCACAGTCGGCAGTGCGTCCTATGCGGCTGCAAAGCACACCATAGTTCTGATAACCAGAGAAGGCAAGCATGCGGCTGTGCTTAATGCCATAGTTGATCACTTGTTCGTAGAGTTTCTGCGCTTCGTCGAACTTTTGCAATCGGCTGAGGCATATGCCCATGCTGCACATCTGATTAAATTTCTCGAAACTGTTGTGCTGACTTTCAGCCACGGAGCGTGCTTTCGTGAAATGCTTGAGCGCTTTCTCCGTTTCACCTTTCGCCAGGAGAGCTTCTCCACGTGCAGCTTCTATATGAATGATGTCTGTACCTTGCGGCTTCATGCGTGCTGCAGCGTCGGCATACTTTATGGTAGAGTCGGGACTTGTGCCTAACCAAGCCCGTGCTATCTCTACGTATAGATGGCTATTAGGCTTGCCTTTAGCATTGTGAGCCTGCTTCAATAATTGAGGAAGAGAAGCAGATTGCGCTATGCCCTGCATAGCCATCGTGACAAATAGACTGAGGATGAGAGAACGTCTTTTCATGTATTAAATATGGATCGATTCAAGAATAATGCGTCGTTTATGCATACAAAGATATTAAAAAGTATGTATAAGTACAAACTAATAAAGGGTAGAGTAGAAGAAAAGAAAAGTTTTTCGTAAGTTTGCATAACTTACCAAAAGTATGCGTAATGCAATCATCCAAGAAATATTCACTCCTTATATCGGGTGGTGTAGATAGCGCCGTGGCTTGTCACATGATGTGTGAGCAAGGCATTAAGCCCGATCTCTTTTATATAAAGATAGGCATGCAGGGCGAGGGCACCTCTTGTTCGGCAGAAGAAGACATAGAGCTGTCTACGCTCACTGCTAAGAAATACGGGCTTCATCTCGAAGTGGTCGATTTGCAGCAAGAGTACCACAATCGTGTGACGGCCTACGTCGTGGAGCGCATTAAGCGCGGCCTTACTCCCAACCCCGACGTGATGTGTAATCGTCTCATCAAGTTTGGCGCATTCGAAGAGAAGGCAGGCTATGTATACGACTATATAGCCACGGGGCACTATGCCCAGACCTACCACGACCCTTCAGGTCAGCTCTACTTGGCTCCCGCTCCCGACCCTGTGAAGGACCAATCAGACTTTCTTTCGCAACTCACTGACGTGCAAGCCGAGAAACTCTGCTTCCCCATCGGCCATCTGCTCAAGCACGAGGTGCGCGAGATAGCCGAGCGTGAGCGTTTGGCTCCTGCCCACCGTCGCGACAGTCAGGGAATCTGCTTCTTAGGTAAGATCAATTATAATGACTACTTGCGTACGCTCCTTGGTGAACGCGAGGGAGAGGTGATAGAGCGTGAGACAGGTCGTGTCATTGGTATGCATAAGGGCTATTGGTTCCATACCGTAGGTCAGCGTAAGGGACTTGGCCTTGGTGGCGGTCCTTGGTTTGTAACCGATAAGGACATAGAGAAGAACATTATCTACGTGTCGCATACCGAGTCGTGTCATGGACTGTATGGCAACGAGTTCCACTTGACAGGTTTTCACTTCATCACCGCCGATCCATGGAAGGGTGCTGCTGAGACCGATGTCCTCTTTAAGATACGCCACACGGAGCGCCCACGTCCAGGCCACTTGACGCGCCAAGCCGATGGCCGTTTCCTCATCACTTCGCCCACTCCCGTGCAGGGCATCGCTCCTGGTCAGTTTGGCGTGCTCTATACTGCCGACGGCAAGATATGTGCGGGAAGTGGGGAGATCCGTTTCTGACTCGGCGAGTCGAGTCAGAAACGAGTTTGGAGGTTTAAGGTAAGTTTTAAGTTTGGAGGTTATAAGGTTATAATGTCACTTTACGGCTTCTTATCGTATCATGAACTTAAGGTAACCTTATAACCTCATAACCTCCAAACTCCAAACTAACCTCCAAACTCCCCCCCTCAAAACTAAATATAGCAAACACAATCCGATATGAAACATACAATCTTAGGTGCAACTCTGCTGTTTGCCGCGCTTGGAGCGGGCACAGCCCATGCACAAATCAGCTTAGTCAATCCCGTACCGCAGCAGGTGGAGAAAGCTAAGAAAGGCATCATTGCCGCCCCCACTTCGTGGAAAGTAGTGAGCGACAAGCAGCGTACGGGCTGTATCGCAGAGAAGGCACTCCAAGCGTCAAAGCTTGTGAAGTACGATGCTGGAGCCAAGTTCGCTGTGACCATCGGTGTGAAGGGCGATAAGGCCGTAAGCAAGGTGGCTAAGCATGCACCCTCGCAGGCAGAAGGCTACTACATGGAGATCACCGACAAGGGCGTAACCATCGTAGGTAGCGATGAGACGGGGCTCTACTATGGCGTGCAGACCCTCTTGGCTTCTGTGGCAGAGGGTAAACTTGAAACTTGCACCATAAAGGATTGGCCCGACGTGCCCTTCCGCGGAACTGTAGAAGGATTCTACGGAACACCCTGGAGCCACAAGGCCCGACTGAGCCAGATCGACTTCTACGGACGCAACAAGATGAACGTATACATCTATGGTCCGAAGGACGATCCCTACCACCGCGACCATTGGCGCGTGCCCTATCCTGAAGAAGATGCAAAACGCATTCAGGAACTCAACGAGCATGCCAAGCAGTGTGGTGTAAACTTCTACTGGGCCATCCATCCGGGCATCGACATCAAGTGGACCACAGCCGACAGAGATGCTTTGGTGAAGAAGTTTGAAGATATGTACAAGCTCGGCGTGCGTTCGTTTGCCGTATTCTTCGACGATATCTGGGGCGAGGGCGCCAAGGCAGATAAGCAGGCCGAACTGCTCAACTACGTAGACGACCATTTTGTCAAAACCCACAAGGGTGTGCGTCCGCTCGTGATGTGTCCCACGGAGTACAATCGCGCATGGGCCAACGACGAGAAGGGCTATCTGCGCACCCTCGGTACGAAGATGAACAAGAGCGTACAGATCATGTGGACAGGCAACTCCGTGGTGCACTGCATCGACAAGGAAAGCATGGAGTGGATCAACCAACGCATCGACCGCAAGGCCTACATCTGGTGGAATTTCCCCGTGAGCGATTTCGTACGTGACCACGTACTCCTCGGTCCGGCTTATGGTAATGGTCAGGATATTGCCACCGACCTCTCAGGCTTCGTATCCAACCCTATGGAACATGCTGAGGCTTCGAAAATAGCCCTCTACGGCATAGCCGACTATACGTGGAACATGAAGGCCTACGATTATAAGGCCGATTGGGAAAAGGCTCTCAAAGCCGTCCTTCCCGGCAACTATCAAGCCCTCCGTACCTTTGCGCTCTACAACAAGGACCTCGGTCCCAACGGCCACGGCTTCCGTCGTGAAGAAGGCGACGAACTCAAGTCACTCGCTGAGGCCGCACTCAAGGGCGACAAGGAGTCGGTGATGCAGCTCTTGCAGAAGAGCCTTGATCTCAAGATGGCTGCCGACATCCTTTTGGCAGATAAGGAAAATCCCGAACTCGTGCGCGAACTCCGTCCGTGGTTGCTTCAAGCCAAGAACGTGGGCGACTACGGCGTGGCAGTATGCTCAATGGCGCTGACGCAAGCCACTTCTGCCACAGCAGAGGCATACCCCTCGTTTAAGAACTTCTATGACCAGGCACGCTCCATCCAGGAGCAGATGTATGCACTCGAAAACTCCGATGTGCGTCATGCTCTCCAGCCCGGCATTAAGGTGGCCACCAAGGTGATGCTTCCCACGCTCAATAAGCTCTTTGCCCAAGCCACCGATTCCTATAATGCTGTCAATGGCACCAAGCTGATCAACTCTGCCGAATACAATCCCTACAAGATCGAGACCAACGTGCCGCAACTTGCCCTGCTGCCCATCTCCGTACGTGGCAATGAAGTCACGGTATCACCCTCGCTCGAGGTGATTAAGTGGCCTAAGGATGCACAGTTTACGATTGAGGGCGATCGCGATATCACGTTTGCAGGTATGGAGTTCAACTTCGGTGTGACCAATGTAGCCAAGAGCTTCAAGCTCGAACTTTATAAGGACGGTAAGTGGACCCCCGTGAGTTTGCTCCACTATGCTGAGACCGACCCCGTGATCCATACGGGCAACGAGCTTGGCGGTATGAATGCCTCAAAGCTTCGCATCACCAACGTGAGCGGAAACGACCTTGAGGTATATTTCAAGAACTTCAAAATCATGAAGCGATGATCATCATAGGTATAGCTGGCGGCACGGGGTCGGGCAAGACCACCGTGGTCAAGAAAATCGTGGAGAGCCTTCCTGCCGACACCGTGGCAGTGATTCCGCAAGACTCTTATTATAATGCACAATGGGACGTGCCCGAAGAGCTCCGCAAGAAGACCAACTTCGACCATCCCGATGCCTTCGAATGGCCTCTGCTTGCCCATCAGATAGAGGAACTTCGCAACGGGCGCGCCATTGAGCAGCCCACCTACTCCTACATCACGTGTATGCGTCAGAAGGAGACGGTCCATGTGGAGCCACACGACGTAATCATCGTAGAGGGCATCATGGCTCTCTATGATAAGAAGCTTCGCGACCTCATGGATCTCAAAATCTTCGTCGACGCTGAGCCTGACGAGCGCCTTCTGCGCGTCATCGAGCGCGATATAGAGGAACGTGGCCATCCGCTCGAGATGCTCATAGACAAGTATCGCAATGTGCTCAAGCCCATGCACGACGAGTTTATTGAGCCCACGAAGCAGTATGCCGACATCATCATTCCCAATGGTGGCGAGAATGCTCGTGCCGTGGCCATGATGCAGATGTATATACTCTCGGCGCTGATTAAGAAGTAAGAATACGAAATTATAAAAGCCATTCTTAGCCAGTTCTGTGTGAGCGATGTGTCTTTACTGCATCGCTATCTTCTCTGCCCCCTCTGTGTGAGCGATGTGTATTTACTGCATCGCTATCTTCTCTGCCCCCTCTGTGGGCGACGCGTCTCGCGTCGGCATCTCAAGCATGCAAGAGGCAGTAAGTAGGAAGTGAACTTATAGCGTGCTTTAGGATGCAATGCTGATAGGTTGTAGGCGATGCCGATGAACTATAGTAATAAAAGTGATTTTGATTAATAATTATTAAGGGTCATGATACTTGTTTAACTGTGCTCGTCGGGCCTGACTGCGCAGTCCCTTGCCGCATGGCGCTCCCTCCGCAGGAGCCATTCGGACGATTAGAGACGAAACCATCTTCATATGGGGTATTGTTCATGACCACGGAGAAGGCTTGTCGAACAAGTTTGTTGGCTACAGCAACCACTGCCAGTTTAGCTGGTTTGCCATTGGCTCTCAATCTTTCATAAAATGCCTTACATTCCTTATTGCATCGCAAAGAGGAACATGCAGCAATGTATAGATTACTTCGCAAATAAGGGTCTCCATTGCGGTTAATATGTCCTCGATACCTTACAGAGGTGCCTGACTGCTGATAGGTAGGAGACAGACCTAAGTACCTTGTCAACTGCTTTGCGCTACTGAAATAAGTAAAGGCGCCTGTCGCTACTATTAAAGCTGTTGCTACAGTTATTCCAATGCCTTTGACAGATGTAAGTAGGTTTAGCTGCTTTTTGAACTCTTCATTGGAATAAGTCTCGAGTTCTGCTGTCATAGCTTTAACCTGCTTCTCTAGGAATTCGATGGTTTTCTTTAGAGCTTTCTCGCAAGATTGATCCTTTACAGGTAAAGCATTGAAGGATTCTTGAATATTCCTATTGGCAGACAACTGCTTCTTTAGTTGTCTTAAGATAGTACGCTTTTGCTTAAGCTTCAGTAGAGAATCATCTTTAATCTTGTATGGTGCAGGTTCCATCCTCTCGCCATAGAGAGCAATAAGTCGGGCATCTACTTCGTCTGTTTTAATGACAGTAAGCATTGTACGTGCGAAATTCTTGACTTTGAGAGGATTCTCCATACTTACGGTGTAGCCGGCTTTCGAGAGCAGGTATACTAATAGTAGGCTGTAATTTCCTGTCGCTTCCATCACGCAATGGTGCTTCGATGGGTCAATAGTTTTCATAAACTTCTTTATGCCTGCTGCTGTATTTGCGAAAGTTGAAGTTTTGCGACTTTTCTCTGAGGAGTAAGCTACAACGAATGTTGCTTTGCTTACATCTATTCCGATATACTGCATGGTTACATATGTTTAATCAACATCTTTACATCATGAACTTCCATTATAATTGCGGGGTCAATGCCCATTGAACTATCCAGTTTCTAATGTAAAAAAGAGTGGGGACTGAACATCGGCTACGGTCTTTATGACAAACGCGAGATCGGTCTTCTTCCACTCATGATATTGATAATTTCTGCAAAATTACAAAGTTCTACCGAATATATAACGCGAGACGCGTCGCCCACAGAGGAGGTTGAAAGCTGTTTGTGCCGACGCGAGGACGCGTCGCCCCCAGTACTGGTTGAAAGCTGTTTGTGCCGACGCGAGACGCGTCGCCCACAGAGGAGGTTGATCTCTTTTCTGTGGGCGACGCGTCTCGCGGCTTTGTATGTAAAGGAAAAGTATGTAGCTCGCTTATTTTCCTCTCCAAATCTTCACCACCTTGCCATCCTTCTGGCGCACCAAGTGGATGCCAGGAGCTGAGGCTGAAATGCGGCGGCCATCTATGGAGAAGTGCTCTTCAGGGGCAGAAACTGCGGAAGCGGACCATGCGGGGAGGGCGTGAATGCCCGTGGTGGTAGTGCTGGTGATGCGACACTGTGCCACATTTTCCACCTTCTTCGTCGTCGTGTTGAGCAGAATGGCACATACCATCAAGCTGTCACGACACTGAATGCGCGTGAGGTCCTTGATCTGTGAGAACGAAGCCGTGTGTTCCACCTCTTCGCCCGGTACCAACTTCTCGGGCACAGAGCCCTCGATGCCTGTAGAGATACCTTGAGAAGTGTGAGCTACGTGGTCGAAGGAAAGCCCAGTGACGTACGATCCGCCCTCGCGAAACTTCTCCATCTCGGGAAGCATGAGTGTGTTGTCATCCCAGAGGTCGGAATAGTTGCGCTGATACCAATTCTCACCCTTCATGCCATTCTCAGTCAGCACGTATGCCAGGGCGTAACGATTGTCTGTAGAAGTCTCAATGATGGGCGTAAGGAGCGTGTGTATACTGATGTCGGTGCTGTCAGTGTTCCACTCTGCAGTCACGTCGACGTTCGCCACAGGCACCACGTTGAGTTCGTTGATGAAGTCGGTCGTAGAGTCGAAGTTGTAGAGCTTATTGCGTCGGTTGCACCAGATAGAGGGCTTTGTTGGCCCCCATTCGCTCTCCATAGAGTAGCCGTAAGGCTTAGAATCGAGCACGTCGTCGCAGTGGATGGCAATGCCCACGAAGGAGTCGGGGTAGAGCCGTTGCAGATGTTCCATAATGACGATGCCTCTCGGGCAGTAGCCACACCACATGCCCGTATAATCCTCTATGAGCACACGCTTGCGCGGCATCACTGCCACGGTGTGGATGGTGATGTAAGTATAGGGTAGGGAGGTGGCATTGTAGCCACCATTCACCTGCGTCACGTTGAATATCACGTCGCTCGACCCCATAGTTTTGCCGCAGCGAAGCTTTATGCTGATAGGGATGGTTTCGCCATTCTCAAGCGGCTCTTCGAGCACCACGTGGCGCGCGCTGACCGACTCCTGCGTGTCCATATAGTAGAGAGTATAGTCGAAGTCGGTCACGGGTGTACTGCCGTAGTTGGTGAGGCGCACCACGGCCGTCACGCTGTCGGTCTCGGGCGAGGCATACACGCTGCCTCCAGTCATGGGTGCCAAGTTGCACTGAGCCGATGCTGCTGCTGAAATGACTAAGGCACAAAGCAGAAGCAGATAGCGAAGTGGGGTGGGGAAGTGTAAAGTTTGTTTCATGGGGTAAATGGAGATTTAGATGAAGTAAAAAGAAAGTACGCAATGATATGCGCAATGATGGTTGCGAATTTAATCAAAAGTTTTGGTTCGCAAGAGAATTTGTACACTTTTTCATCTCTTCCTCACGCGCGCATACAGCGAATTTTGTGGTAGAAAATCCTGCAGTCTGTCATTTTGTAGTTTAAAACCGCTGATAATCAGTGTGTTGCTGAGTGTAGGCAGTGCGGATTTGCCTACACTTTTCCTTCACTCTTGCTTGCATCAGTTTTATCCCCCCCTTGGTGTGAAAATTATCCCTGGGAAGCGTCAAAATTATCCCCCGAACGCGTTAAAATTATCCCTTGTCGCAGATAGAGCTTTTTCGGCATGCAAAGTTTTCAGCGAAGAGGATGCGAAGAGTAGGGTAATGGTGGGCGAATGTAGGAAGAGTGCAGGAAGAAATATATTAGCCTACACTGCGTAATGCGTTGATAGCCATTCCGTTTAATATCAAAGAGTGTAGGAAACGTAGTAGAATGAAGTAAAAAATGACGGAGCGCGCGTATGTGTGTGCGCGTGTGAAGGAAAGCCATATTCGCTCAAGAGAATTTTCAGCCAATACTGGGGGCGACGCGTCCTCGCGTCGGCATCAAAAGAGAGAGCATATTCCCCCACTGCCCATTGATTAACTAATTGATTCGTGGTTGCGCCGACGCGAGGACGCGTCGCCCCCAGTATAGGTTAAGAAGACAGGCTGGACGCTTCGCCCCCAGAAAAGCAGAAAAAGTGAACAGTTTGTACACTCTTTTTGGGCGAGAAGAAGATAGTGTGTAATTTCGCGGAGTGAGGGTGAGAAAGTGCAACCGAGTTGCAAATGGATTGCTCAGCAGCGGTTTGCAACCCGGTTGCAGAGCAAGAGTCTTACCTTTGCACTATAATCAAACAATAAACACAAATCCCTAATCATGGCTCCTATACCCCATAACCATCATTCGTGCTCTTGCTGCCATTCGCACGAGAAGCATGAACAGGCTCATTCTCATGGTCATCATGACCCTCACGAGCATTCCCATTCTCATGAACACGAAGAAGGCTCTTTGCGTGGACGAATCGTACTCATCATCGTGACCGCCTTGCTGCTCGGCGTGGCAGTATATGTGGAAAAGCACTTGCAGATGGCCACGTGGCAACTGCTCCTCGTCTACCTCGTGCCCTACCTCTTAGTAGGCCATGAGACGCTGGGCGAGGCTGCTGAGGGCATTGCCCATGGCGACGTGTTCAATGAAGATTTCCTCATGACGGTAGCCACCCTTGGCGCACTCACTATAGGCTTCCTGCCAGGGGCAGAGACGGAATTCCCAGAAGCCGTGTTTGTGATGCTCTTCTTCCAAGTGGGTGAACTCTTTGAGGGGTATGCCGAGGGGCGCAGCCGCGATAGCATAGCTCATCTGGTGAATATTCGTCCCGACGTGGCCCACGTGGAGCGCGAGGGACAGACGCTCGATGTTAGTCCCGAAGCCGTCAGTGTGGGCGAGGTAGTAGTGATTCGTCCGGGCGAGAAGGTGCCTCTCGATGGTGTGGTGGAAGAAGGCACGTCGGCGCTTAATACTGTGGCGCTCACGGGCGAAAGTCTACCGCGTGAGGTGGTGGAGCAAGACGAAGTTCTGTCGGGCTGTATCAACCTCTCGGGCGTGATTCGTGTGCGCACTACGAAAGCCTTTGGCGAAAGCACCGTGTCAAGGATTATCGCGCTTGTGGAGTCGGCCGATGAGAGCAAGTCGCGCAGCGAATCCTTCATCACGCGCTTTGCTCGCATCTACACTCCCATCGTGGTGTGCGCTGCCCTAATCTTAGCTTTTATCCCACCTCTGCTGACGGAGGCAGGTTTTGCAGCATCGTTTGCTACATGGCTCCATCGATCGCTTATCTTCCTGGTGGTATCGTGTCCCTGTGCACTGGTAATCAGTGTGCCGCTCACCTTCTTTGGCGGACTGGGAGGTGCTTCGCGTCATGGCATATTGGTGAAGGGAAGCAACTTTATGGATGTGCTGGCTCGGCTCGACACGGTGGTGTTCGACAAGACGGGCACACTGACGCGGGGCGTGTTTGCCGTAGAGGCCGTTCACCCCGATCACTTCAATGAGCGCGAACTCCTCCATCTCGCTGCTCACGTGGAGCACTATTCTACCCATCCCATCGGAGCTGCCCTGCGCGCGGCATTTCCCGAGGAAAGCACAGATGGCTGTCGCGTGGAGCATGTAGAGGAGGTGGCAGGCCGAGGCATACGAGCCATCGTAGAGGGCCGACAGGTGTGTGTGGGCAATGCCCGCATGATGACCGATCTCGGTGCGATGCCCCACGAATGTCACTTGGTAGGGACGGTGATCCATGTAGCCGTGGATGGCGTATATGCCGGCCATATCGTAATAACTGATCAGGTGAAGACAGATAGCCGCGAGGCAATAGCTCTGCTGAAGAAGGAGGGCGTGCACCATACGGTGATGCTCACGGGCGACCGTGAGGCTGTGGCAGCTCATGTGGCTCAAGAGCTGGGGCTCGACGAGTATCATGCCGAACTCATGCCCGCCGACAAGGTGACTCACGTAGAACGCCTCCTTCGGGAGGAAGCAGCAACGGGCAGCTTAGCATTCGTGGGCGATGGCATCAACGATGCTCCTGTGCTCAAGCGTGCCGATCTGGGCATAGCCATGGGGGCACTGGGAAGTGATGCTGCGATTGATGCTGCCGACGTGGTGTTGATGGACGACAATCCGTCGAAGATAGCACTGGCTGTGCGCATTGCCCGTCGCACCATCCGCATAGCTCGTCAGAATGTATGGTTCGCCATCGGCGTGAAGGTGGCAGTACTCCTCTTAGCTACTGTTGGCATTGGTACGATGTGGATGGCAGTCTTTGCCGATGTGGGCGTGACGGTACTTGCAGTACTCAATGCGATGAGGGCATTGAGGTAGAGCCTTGCCTGATTCAATGCGATGAGGGCGTTGAGGTAGATCGTTGCCTGATTCTATCAGCCCCTCCTCCTTTCTTGTTAAGGGGGAGGGGCTGATGAGCTCTCTCTACGATAGCTTTCTAAAGTCGGAGGGCGAAACGCCCTCGATGTTTTTGAAATATTTCCCTAAGAAACTCTGGTTGGGAAAGTTCATCTCCTGTGCCACCTCCTTGATGGAGAGTGTGGTGTTGCGTAGCAACGATTTGATCTCGATAATCACAAGCGTGGTGATCCACTGCCCCGCCGTCTTGCCGCTCACTTGCTTAACTACTTCAGAGAGATGCTTCGGCGTGAGACACATCTCGCTGCTATACCACTCTACGCTCCTTTCCTGCTTAAAGTGGGCAGATGCAAGGCGGATAAACTGGTCGAAAATGGCGTAAGCACGATTCTGTGCCCCCGACTGGTCGGGCTTGACGCGCACTTCGAGCAAGTCGCATATCTCAAAGTAGAAAGCACGCACAAGCGATACCGTCGCCTCGCGCATGTATCGGCCCGGCTGTTTGCTCAGCCGGCGTCGTATTAGCTGGTAGCAGTCGAGCAGCCAGTCTTGCTCCTCCTGCGTGGTGTGCATTACGGGGTGCTCCATCAAGTAGAGCAAGTAGGGCCACATATGGTTGAGCCCCACAATGCAGTTTTGCGCAAATGAGCGCGACATCAGCACTGCCTTGGCATGAAAATTATTGCTAACGTTGCTCTCTTCAAGGATCTGGTCGCCAAAGGAGATAAAGAGGTCGCCCACTCTCATAGAGTGCTTCCTATTATTAATGGAAAACTCCACCTCTCCCTCCGTACAGAGAGCAATGAGAAGAAACCCGATTTGCGTAGGTGCTTCCAAGAGGTCGTTCCACGTGATGTCATCGAAGAGCCTCATTTCGCGACAGAGGAAGTTGTTTGCCTCATTAGGGGTGATGGGATCATCCATTCGGAGCGAGTGTATGTGGGGATTAGTGTGTTGCGTCATGGTAAGCATGTGATAAGTATGGATGCGAGCGTAGGCAAGAGAATGCTTTGCAGCTTGAAGCTTCTTCTATAGCAAAAAGTCAACTTCGTAGGTGAGTATGCTCAATAGACAGTTGCCGAGGACGCGTCGCTCCCCCCGCTAAAGTCAATCATTGGTGAGTATGCTCAATAGACAGTTGCCTGCTACGACTTTTATTCTCTGCAGCTAACGATTATCGTATGTAAAGTTGTTCATTTTGTCTGAAATAGGGTCCTAAAAACAACAAAAAATGCACTTTGATGAAAAAAAACGGTGGAAAGTTTTGTTTGTTAAGATATTTATCGTACTTTTGCACACGCAAATCAGCAAGGTGCCATAGCTCAGTTGGTAGAGCAAAGGACTGAAAATCCTTGTGTCCCCGGTTCGATTCCTGGTGGCACCACTGATTTTAATTGTTTGTGCTGATTTGTAGATTTGGTGCCATAGCTCAGTTGGTAGAGCAAAGGACTGAAAATCCTTGTGTCCCCGGTTCGATTCCTGGTGGCACCACGTTAAGAGTTGTTCTTCGGAATGACTCTTTTTTTGTTACAGCATTCTGAGAACGTTTAAGTTCTACTGATTCACTTTTGATATATTTTAATAAATCCATGTGATTTATTTGCTAATTTGAATTTAGATTTATACCTTTGTAGTGCAGGATGATGGCCCATCGGTAGGGTGGCGGTCTAAACAACGGCATATTGCGAGGTTCAACTCCTCAGCCATCTTGTATATGGTAGGCTTACACCTACCATATTTTTTGTACTGCTTCGATATCATATCAACTTTATCGACAACTCCAATAGACACTACTTTGTTGTAAAGTTTTCTCTAAAAAAGATGTTAGAAATAGTCTCGTAGCATATAGTTCCCCCAATATTAGTTTTAAGACAGCATAAGCATCCAGTCTCTACAAATATGCAGAGACGACACATGTGTATAAAGGTATTTTTCTCTTCTATCTCAAGGCTATACGTGGGCATCCACAAGTGTCCAAGGCTTTGACTAATTTCTGAAAACGGAGTTGAACTACCAGAAACTTGATAGTCTTGCAATGGAAACTTATTGTTACAACTTGTACTAAGCAAGTTGAGTACAATCTACTTCAACAGATCTTTCGGGGTCAAAATCCTTGTACGGAACATTGAGTTTCAGAATATGCCAAATGCATACAAGCACTTTCCTTGCTACAGCGACTACTACTTTTAGCTTAAACTTCTTCCTCACTTGCGTGTGAAATGCGTAAAATTTAGAGAAGTAACATTTTTTCGTTCTTGATGCAGCCCATGCGCATTGAACACTCGCTATTCTGACAAATCTGTTTCCGTGAGTAATCTTATTCGATTTAATCTTCTTGTTACTCTCGTCATTTCTTGGATTGAAACCACACCAAGATACAAGATGCTTAGCACTCGGGAAGGCATTTACCTCTGAACCAATTTCAGCAAGGATTGTTAAGGCGGAACGTTCATTTACGCCTAGAATCGTTTGGAGATTCTTCATCTGTTCTTCAAACTCCCTATTGCAGATCTCTCGCATTCTTTCAATGCATTTGTTCTTGTTGCCTTCCAATAAGGCTGATTCTGCAATATATTGTGCAAGCATGTCTGTTTCCGCTTCGAAAAGCAGTACTTGTTGACATGGATGGACAGCAAGTAGAAGTTGGCAAAAATCAAGTACAACAATGCTTTCGTGGAGAATAAGGCTGCTGAGGCTAAGAAGAATCTGGAGAAGGTGCAGAAGAATGCACCTAAGATGGGTACAAGCATTTCAGAGTATAAGGCGGCTAAGGCGGAGCATGAAACTCTGGTGGCTGAGGCTCAAAAGGCTGTGGACTATTGGAATGATGTGAAGGCGGTGCATGCTAAGCGGGCGTTTGAGGCGGAGAAGCCGAAGGAAGAGGGGGCTGCTTCTGTGGATAGTGCTCATAAGGTGGATGAAAGGATTAGTCAGAAGTGGAACGATGCTAAGAAGGTGGATGGTGATGCAGATGAGATCACGTTGCCTAATGGCGAGACCGTGAAGGGACATTATGTGCTCACGGAAAGTGGCGCGGCGAGTGCTTCTCACCAAGCTAACAACGGATTTGCAGAAACGGAGGGTTTTCCTGTGGATGAGAACGGACAGAGCGTGAATGATCGTGACTATAAGAGAGATCAAGAGGCTCAACAGATTACACGCGGTATGGCTCAAGACTATGATAGTCGTGCTCTGCAATCGCCAGTAGTGGTGAGCAAGGATGGTGTGGTGCTCTCAGGTAATGGTCGTACGATGGCGGGCGAAATTGCTGCCGAAAATGGTACGGATACGAAATATAATGACTATCTTCGCGCACATGCTAATAAGTATGGCTTCACTGAGGAACAGGTAAATGGCTTTGAACATCCTCGTGTGGTGTTTGTGCCTGATGCCGATATGCCTTATACGGCTGATACGTTTGCGAAGTTTAATCAGCGTGAGCAGAAGAGTCAGAGTAAGACGGAACAGGCTGTAAAGATGGGTAAGGTGGTGGATGATGCGCTGTTTGGGCGTGTGATGCAGACCATCGGTACGTACGATACGCTTGGTGAGTTTTATGGCGATGATGCTGCTACGCATGCGGTAGTGAAGGAATTGGCTGGCGCGGGTGTGATTCCTCAGACGGAGATGGCAAACTTGTTTGACGGTGGTAAGTTGAGTGAGGCGGGCCAGGCGATGGTTGAGGGCGTGCTTATTGGCAAGGTGTTCCAGGGGAATCCTGACGCGGTGCGTGAGATCACTGAGGTGAAGAGTATGCGTCAGTCTGTGATGACTGCTCTTCAAGATATTGTTCAGAACAATCGTTTGGGTGGTGGCTATTCTCTTTCTTCGGAATTGGCTGATGCTGTAGACTTGGTGTACAAGGCACGTAAGGCTGGCTATAAGGCTGGTATGCGTGTGAGTGAGTATGCGGGTCAAGGCCAGTTGTTCCAATTGGAGGATGGCGCTACAGTGGCAGACTATACGAATGCGGCTGTGATGATGCTTGCCGACGTGCTGAACGATGGCCGTACGACGCAACTGAAGAAGGTGATGTCTTTCTACAACCAGCAAGCTGCTGATGCTGCACAGGGCATTGGCGATATGTTTGCGGGCGGTGTGAAGACTAAGGAACAGATTATTAACGAAGTAAATGAAGCATTAAACAATGGACAAAACTACAACAGAAAGTCCGCGTCCGCTTCAGACGGACAAGGCAGAGGAAGCCAAGGCGGCGAACAAGGCGATGCTGTTGGCTCAGGCGATCAAGGCGGCGAACAGCGAAAGCAACAGCTAAGAAAGGATTTCAACGAACTTGCCTCTAATCTAAAGACTGCTCAAGGTGAGGAACGCCAACGAATCCTTGGACGTATGCGTGACACGATTACGCAATATGCTGAGGAGAATGGTTACCCGAAGCCTGAGTTCTTGCTGACGGAAGAAGAGTTTTTAAATGCTGCCCCCGAAAAGGATCTTGAGATATATAAGGACCTAATTAGTAGAGGAGTACATATGCCAGCTTATTATGAAAAGGGTAAGGTGTATTTCTATATTAAGGGTTGTGAAGACTTTGACAGAGATGTAGTAGAAACTATAGCGCATGAGTATACGCATGCAGATAACGCGGAATTTCCTGAATGCGTAAATATGTTAACTTATGCAATAGAGGATACACATGAAGTCACACAAGATGAATTAATCGATATTCTTGAAAGTCTATCTAGTTCTACCATCTATGAAGAGAAGGCTGAAAGAATAGAATCTGAGGGTAAGAATCCTAACAAGATGCTTGCAGATGAGGTGATAGCTCATTCTGTAGCTCGCATGATTGTTGATGGAGAGCAAGTGCTTGATGGAATAACGAAGAATCCAACACTGCAAGCTGTTATCAAACGTGCATATAAATTAAGAGAAGATGAACGACAACACAATATTCATACCAATAACAATGCCAAGCGGACAGACAAGAAGATTCAGGGTACCGAAGGCAGTAGGACCAATAATGGCAAAGTTGATGAGGGAAAATCCCCAAATGGGAGAAGCAGAAATTCTGACGAAAGCATTGGACATTCTGAAGGCACAGCAGAGGGAAGCGGACAACCAGGAGTAGACTCAGAGGCGAAGTCTTCTGATGGCGGGTATACCACCGACCAAATACTGATCACGGGTCAGATGGGCGGTGGCGGAACGGCGCACCACTTTGGTAATGCGGAGCTAAAGAATGATCAGAATTATCAGACAGAACAGAAGCATGGAGTGGCGAAGGGTAAGATGGCGTTTACCGATGATCCTAGAAGCGTAAGAACTGATGAGGGGATGGTCGGTGCGACGAGTGAGATTGCGTTTACAAAGGATGGCAAGCGCATGATTATCCCTGAGAATTTTGACGATAATGAGGGCGGCGGGAATGATGCTCCCTTGTTTAAGGCGACGGGGAGAAACGACTTTGAGATGGTGACGTTTCCGAAGGGGCTAAGTGAGGCTGAACGAAATGCTGCTGTGGACTATGTGAAGGGTCAAAAGGCTAAGACTTGGGATGAGTTTGCCAAGGGACTTGTAGATGCGGTGAATCATGCGGAGAAGAAATCTCTTCGTGAGGCGGATGGTGCAGAGGTCGCAGAGGAGCAGTCTAGTGGACCTTCGCTCTTTGGTGAACCTCTCCACAAGGAGAATGAATCTTCGGAACAGGAGCAGACTCAGACTGTGGAGCAGAGCCAAGGCGAGAGTGGTGATGTGCAGACGGAGAGTGGTAGACTGCCTGGTAGATCTTCGGGGGATCGTAAGTATGCTGAGGGTTCGGGCAATGACGAGAAGTCTGTAAGGATGCGTAAGGCTACGGAACGTGTGGCTGAGATGCTTGGAACGAAGATTGTATGGGATGATACGATAGAAAAATCGAATGGGTATTATGATCCTAAGACGAATACGATTCATGTTGCTAAGGATGCTGGCAATCCGCTGGAAGCGGTGTTTGGTCATGAGTCCTTGCACAAGGTTCGCTCGCTGAGTGAGGATGCTTACAATTCTTTGCTGGATGCAGTGAAGAAGTTTGTGGGCGAGGATGCTTTCAAGGAGGCAGCTCAGAAGAAGTATGACTTCTACAATAGTCATGGCGTTAAGACGAGTATGGATGGTGCTGCCGAAGAGGTAGTAGGAGATGAAGTTGGACGCATGCTGGATGATAAGGATTATGCTGAGAAGCTTGCTTACAACCTGAAACATCCTGTGCTCTCTGCTATTAAGGACTTCTTGACGCAGATTAAGGATGCGATAGTGAAGGCGTTTGGTGGTGGCTCTGAGGAGGCTCGCAAGGTGAATGATTTGCTCCGAACGATTAATAAGGCTTATAGAAAGGCTGTGAAGGAGGCTAAACAGAAAGCGATAGCTGAGGATGGCGTGAGCTCTGTGATGGATGCTGCTAAGGTGGATGGTATAGGCAAGAAGAAGTATAACATCAGAACGGAAGCGGATGTAGAGAAGAAACTTCGTAATGATATCGCTAAGGAGAGACGTAAGAAGCGCCCAGCTTATAGCTGGACTGACGAACAGGTGGATGAGATCGTCGGTGAAACGAAATTCTTGATTGAGTCGATTGACTCTTCGTTGAGGGGCAATTCGCTGTATGATGAATGGGCGGACCGTGAGCCGACTCTACGTACAGACTGGCGTGATGGTAAGACTGTGCCTGTGGTGACTTGGTCGAGAAATAACATTGAGTATAAGTATGACGTATCTGCTGACTTGCTGTGTGTGAACAACAAGGGTATGGAGGAAGTGCTTTCTTCGGAGGATATGGTCGACTTGATGGGCAGAATCAATATGGGCTCTGATGCGGGCTTTACTTCGGATGACTACATGCGCTTGTATGAGACGATGAGAGACTTGGGACTGAACGTGCCTTGTAGGGGTTGCTTTGATGCTGCTCCGAGAATGAAGATGCTCTCTTCTGTGGCTCGTAATTTTGCTGACGAGGTGAATGCTGTGGTGGATGAACGCAATGCGGATCCTGAGAAGTTTGACAATGAACTGATGGAGAAGGCTAATGGCAAGAAGAAGCGTGCTGTGAATGGTCTGCCTGTGACTTATAGTAGTAGGGCGGATGCTATTCGTGCTGCTGTGGCTGGCGATGGCATTACGGAGCATATAGATTGGCGCCAGCTGATGTCGGCTGATGGTCAGACTTCTCTTCTTGCTAAATATGGTGGTCTGTTCCGTGCTTGGCAGAAGACGGGTGCTGGACGACCGAAGGATAAGTTGCTACCAGAGCCTTACACGGGTGCGCTGACTTCGCAAACGACGACGATTATTGCTCCTTATGGTAAGAAGACTCCTCCCTTTAGAACATTGCTTGTGAATCAGGGTACGTCTTTGAGACGAAATTCTCATACGGAAATGAATCCGCTTCTTGCTATAGATGAGATTCAGTTTATGCGTGATGCTTATGCTAAGAATCTCATGGTGTTTAAGTACATGAAGGAATTGGTAGACGTGCGCCTGTTTGGTAATATGGGCGTGAAGTATAACATGTCTTTCTTCCCAGCGTATGACAAGAACTCTAAGGTGGCTGGCTTGGACAATGAAGGGAACTATATTGCTTCTGAGGAGTCGGTTGGTTCAAGAGAATTTGCTTACATAGGTGAGGATGGCAAGCAGCACTTTGACGGCATGAGAGGTTTGGAAGAAGCACAGAAGTATGTGAATGCTGACTGTTCGCTATCTACGGTTGTATTCTCTATTCCTCATTTGATCAAGGTATTTACGGATGTGCCGACGTCTAAGGATCGGAGCGGTAAATGGGGCTCTGCTATACCCTTCCATGCTTCGGGTGCGACAGCTCATCAGCTTGCTGCTCAGGGGCTTGGTAGTGTAAGGGCTATCCTTCCTGGTACGTTTGAAGAGGCTTACACGGATTATGGTAAGGGTGTGACGAACTTTGAGGATGTACAGAATGATCGCTTCGGCAAGGGCTGGACTATCCTTGAGGGTGTGAAGGCTGGCACGGAAGTGGCAGAGGGTCACAAGTTGGAGTTTGCGAATGGTTCGCATTATTACAATGAGGGTCTTGGTGTGCATTTGTTCTCGTCATGGTATGTGAATGATGCTGAGTTGAGTCCTGAGGAACTTGCTGTGATGATGGGAGATACTGATATGTCGGCGAAGCAGCGTCAGAGGGCTCTTAAACAGATACGTAAGGATAAGGGGCATGACTATAGCATTGATTACAATGACAAGGTTCGCGCTATAGGTGGTGAGAAGCCTTACGAGGATGCTGCGACTTATTATATAGAGAATCTTCCTAAGATTGGCTTGATTCCAAGATTTGACTTCCGAATGACTGATGAGCAGTTTAAGCAGATGTGTGCTGATGCTCATGTGGATCCGCATCATCCTAAGCTTGGATGGGTAGAGGGTAATGGTTGGTCGCCGATAGATAGTGATGCTTATTATTCTCTGTTCTGTGACTATGGTATGGTAGATCCGAAGACGGGTAAGTATGCTCCTCAAAGACCTGTTGGTTATATTGATGCCGATGGTAATCGTTCGTTCAGAATGCCTGAGAATACTGCCGAGATTATCAAGGAAGGTGTTGACCAATATACGAGAGAGCGTAACCGTGAGAAGGCTATGCATGACGACGTGATGCGTGAATACGTGAAGCGTACGGTGGAGGATGGCAAACTTACGGAAGAGGAAGGTAAGGCTTTCCTGGAAGAGAAGGGCATTAAGTATTCTCTCAGAGAGGATGAGTCTTCTGGCGAAGAGGAGATGACTACTGATGATGGTAAGAAGTATTCGCTGAGGGAAGAGGATGAAAACGAGAAGGTGCTTCGTGATGTGGTGATAGATCATCTGAATGAGAAGAATGGCATTCAGACTTCGATTGATCATGAAGCGGGACAAAGGGTGCTGGATGAGGAGAACGAGAAAGCACGAATGAGTGCTAAACAAAAAAGAGCACTTGAAACCGTAACGATGGCAGACGAATCCACCAATAAAGCCACTGCCATTTCAAGTGCTGATGGTGCAAAAGTACAAAATAATCTTGGTAAACTTGCTGAAAGTTATAACAACCGTTCAAATAAATCGAAAGGTTTTATAACCGATTTGTCACAAGCTCTTAATTTGGAGCAACATGAAGCAAGCCATTATGGCACATTTGAAACCCAAAATGGTAAGAGTATTACCATCCGTGTGAGCAATCATAATGCACGCGTCTCATTTTTTGACAAGAATGGGGAGGAAGATGGCATTAGTATTGTCATATCAAATCACAAAAACAAAGGAGTTCTGAACGATGGGGATGCTCATATAGTGGAATATTTCTATCCTAAACAATCTCTTCAAAAAGCGGATGGGAAGCCTTTGTCGGAGATTATCCGTTCTGTTTCTGAGGCTTTGAATAGTGGGGAGTTTAACGATACGACAGGACTTGCTCAACGTCAGGAGGTGAATGGTAATACTATTCGTGAGCACAGAGTTTACCACGGCAGCGGCGCTGACTTCGAGGAGTTTGATCACTCGCATATGGGCGAGGGTGAAGGTGAGCAAGCTTTTGGTTGGGGCACTTATGTGACTGATCTGGAAGGTGTTGGCAAATGGTATGCAAAATCATATGGAAAGAATGGTTATTTCCTTACGACATATAAGGGGAGAACGATGGATGAGCTTTCTGACAAACCCAAAGATAACGCGATTATTTCTATCATGTTGGAATTGCCTAATAATGCCAATAATTTTGACAGAGCTAAAAAATCTTGTATTGAAGCATTAAATGAGATTATCCGTTCTACGGATAATGTTAGGTTAAAAAAAGAACTTGAAGAGTTGAGAAAGCTATCGAAAGAGGATTTTGATATACAATACATTGCTCCATCTCACCACATTTACACAGTCGAGATTCCCGATGACAACGGCAACAACTATCTTGCATGGGATGAACCGATTACCAATGAGCAGATTGAGTCTATACGTAAATACTTGTCGGAAAACTATCGCAAACAGAAACTTGAGGACTTTGATGCAAGTATAGCCGAGACGAAGAATGCTCCTAATGCTGACGAGGTGAACTCTTGGGTACGTCAGGGTGATAAAGTATACAATACATTAACTCATCTCCTTGGATCGGATAAGGAGGCTTCGAAGGCTTTGTCTGAGATGGGTTTCACGGGCATTAAATATCCAACGGACTATTATAATGGTGGAAACAAGGATGGTGCTAAGAATTATGTTATCTTCAACGAGAAGGATGCGAAGATAACGGATCACGTGAGATTCTTCAAGACGAAGGATGGTGAGGCTTATGGCTTTACTGTGGGTGGACGGATTTATATTGATCCGAGGAT
>CALEKA010000046.1 GCA_937898715.1 uncultured Prevotella sp. | reverse complement strand
ATAACATGTTAACAGACGTGTTAAATGTTCTCGGATTTGATGCGTCTGCCCTGTAGAACACCTTTTAGTTGTCTCATTTCGAACGAAACGAGTGTTCATTTCGAACGAAACGAGTGTTCATTTCGAACGAAATGAGTGTTCATATCGAACGAAATGAGTCGTCAAATACATGATTATTACTGACTACGCTGGGGAGAGAAACTGACGCTACAGCATAAACCATTCGCAACATTGACAACTTACCCTCCACAGCTCGCACAGAACAGACTGATTATCCAATCCGTACAAGGCCAAAATAAGACGAACTATATCCGAAACTTGATTAAAGAGTTGCTCTTACACAATATTATTAGTACTTTTGCAGCAAGAAAGCGCGCGAGCCACATGCAATTAAGTTATTTGATATAATGCAAAGGCAAAGCCGTCTTATACCAAACATGACCAATCAAAGAAGATGACACAATACGACACGCAGAAAGAGTTCGAAGAGGTGATGCACAATTGCCGCGACCTTTTTGAGAAGAAACTTCACGACTATGGCACTGCATGGCGCGTAATGCGTCCAGAGACGATGACCGACCAACTCTACATCAAGGCTGCCCGTATCCGTTCACTGCAAATGAAGGGATGTGCCCAAGTAGATGAAGGTATCGTACCAGAATTCATCGGCATAGTCAACTACAGCATTATTGCACTCATCCAACTGACTAAAGGCGTGGCCGACACAGAAGATCTCCCTGTAGACGAAGCACTTAAGCTATATGATGATCAAGCACATAAGGCTCTTAGCTTAATGCTTAAGAAGAATCACGACTACAATGAAGCATGGAGAGGAATGCGCGTCAGTTCGTATGCTGATCTCATCTTTATGAAAATCTTCCGCACTAAGCAGATTGAAGCGCTCAATGGTAAAACACTTGTAAGCGAAGGTATAGCAGCCAACTACATGGACATGCTCAATTATGCCGTATTCGGGCTTATCAAACTAACCATTGAGAACGAAGAATAACGCACAATTTCCACTACTATATTGAAATCCAAGGTATTTACATATATCTCATCGATCTGCTTCACATTGTGCAGAATTGTGTTGAGTTTCACATTCCTATTCTCGGGTTTTGTCAAGGTGGCAGACCCCATGGGAATGACTTTTAAACTCCACGCATATACTATCGCTATGGGACTGCACATTAGTGAATACTCCTTATTGCTCGAATTTGCAGCAACTGCCTTGGGCACATTGGAGTTTATCATCGGTGTGTATCTACTCTTGGGCATACATCGTCGGTTCACCACACGGACTGTCACGCTATTCATGATTTTATTCACAGCGCTTACCACGTGGATTTATATTTCTGACCCAGTGCCCGATTGTGGATGTTTTGGCGATGCTATTAAGCTTACCAATGGGCAGACGCTTGGCAAAAACATTGTGCTCTTATTGTGCGCCCTGCCCCTTGCCTATAAGCCTCAGAGGTTACGAAGAATCATCACAGCCCGCAATTCATGGATCGTATCTGTCTATTCATGGATATATGCCATCACTTTGGCGCTTTATTCTCTGCATTATTTGCCTTTGCTCGACTTCACCCCCTACAAGCCAGGAGCTGACATAAGAGCTGCATTTGACGAAGGACCTACTGAAGCGAACGAGGTGAATCAACTCACCAATTTCTATCTGGCCGACCCACATACTCAAGACGATCGAACTTTCGACATCTTGCAGAATAAAGGATACACTTTCTTGCTCACCGTGCCCTCTGCCGAAGACGCTGACGACGGATGCTGTGACCGCATCAATGATCTCTACGACTATTGCCGCGACCACCATTATGCATTCTATATGGTCACCGCTTCAGGCAATGAAGCCATATCGTCATGGATTGACCGCACAGGAGCTGCCTACCCCATCCTATTGGGTGAAGATACTGAAATCAACACAATGGTGCGTTCCAACCCAGGTCTGTTGTTGCTCCACGATGGCAAAATCGTACAAAAATGGAGTAACAACGATCTGCCAGAGACAGACCACGTGAAATCAATTAGCGAGTTGTCGCCCGACAAGAGCAATACTACACCATTCGGACAACTCATCCTATGGTTTGCTATTCCGCTAATCGTCATCGTTGGACTTGACTCGCTCTGGATAGGACACAAATTCTACAAACATCATATTTACGTAAAACGTTTTAAACTCAAAAAAATCATGAGAAAGAAAATCGTTGCAGGTAACTGGAAAATGAACAAGAACCTGCAGGAGGGTATCGCTCTCGCAAAAGAACTCAATGAAGTACTGACAGCTGACAAACCCAACTGCGGCGTAATCATCTGCACTCCTTTCATCCACTTGGCTTCAGTTGCAGGCATCATCGATTCTAATATCATCGGCCTTGGTGCTGAAAACTGCGCAGACAAGGTAAGCGGTGCTTACACTGGCGAAGTTTCTGCTGAAATGGTTAAGAGCACTGGTGCTAACTACGTGATCCTCGGTCACAGCGAACGCCGTGCTTACTATCACGAAACTCCCGAGATCTTGAAGGAGAAGGTTAAATTGGCTCTCGCCAACAACCTCGACGTTATCTTCTGCATCGGTGAAGTTCTCGAAGATCGCGAAGCTGGCAAGCAGAACGAAATCGTTAAGGCTCAGCTCGAAGGCTCACTCTTCGACCTTACTGCTGAAGAATTCTCACACATCATCCTCGCTTACGAACCCGTATGGGCTATCGGTACTGGCAAGACTGCTACTGCCGACCAGGCTGAAGAGATGCACGCTTTCATCCGTCAGACCATCGCCGACAAGTTTGGTGCTGAAGCTGCAGAAAACGTATCTATCCTCTATGGTGGTAGCTGCAAGCCCTCTAATGCTAAGGAGATCTTCTCTAAGGTCGACGTTGATGGTGGCTTGATCGGTGGCGCTGCATTGAAAGCTGCTGACTTCAAGGGCATTATTGATGCTTGGAAGGCTTAATAAAGTACATTCTTAAATGATCCACACAAGATTGCAGTCTACCAATAGATAGACTGTAATCTTGTGTTTGGATTTTCATAGACAGGCTCTCTTCTACAGCGCTCTTTACGTCTGTTTACCTATGCATATATTCGCATAATATACAATTAAGAGGAAGAGCCTGAGTTCCACGTAAGTCAACCTACTTATTGACCTAACCACACATATCATCACCTGAAAATGAAACGAATTTTCTTGTTATTCTGCGCCACTGTGTTTGCACTCACATCCTATTCACAGAGCACTTATACAGAGCGACTACGCAAAAACGAGGCAGGAAAGGGTACTGTTGTAATCAGACAGTCGGATGAGATAGAGCGAATAGTCAATGGTACGCAGAAGCCACATACTCCCGCGAAGACTTCAACACCTTCCACCAGCAAGAGCGATACGCCTAATAAAAACGGAAGCACGAGTCACGCATCACAAACTTCTACCTCGCCGTCGCACCCCTCCCACCCTTCTACTTCTGGCGAAAAGAATGAAAGCCCGAAGAAGCCCTCGGAACACAAAAGCAGACCCACGCAGAAGACCAACACGACAAACAATTCGCCGAACCATGCATACGTATCGCGTGCAAGACATAAAGCACGCGGATTCCGCATATGCATCTTTACAGGCGGAAACTCACGTGCCGACAAAGCCAAAGCTATTCAGATGGGCAACAAATGCCGAGCAAAATTCAGAGAGTTGGCTGTTTACCCCAGCTTTGAAGCCCCTCGGTGGGTCACTCACGTGGGCGACTTCAAGACCAGACAAGAGGCTCAGAAATACGTCGGACTTATCCGTCGTGCGCGTATTTCATACGAAGTCCGAATCGTGGCAAGCGAAGTAAACATTCCATACTAATTCTAATTACGACACACATTATATATATAAGCACATGGAAACTGATAAGTTAGAAGCTTTACAATATCATTACCACGAGATACTCAAGCTCTTGGGCGAAGATGCAGAAAGAGAAGGATTGCTCAAGACTCCGCTTCGAGTGGCCAAAGCCATGCAGACACTCACACGAGGCTATCAGATGGATGCACAAGCTGTGATCAACTCAGCAAGATTCAATGAGCCTTATAAGCAGATGGTCATCGTGAAGGATATCAAATTCTATTCTCTCTGCGAACACCACATGCTGCCCTTCTACGGCAAAGTCCATGTTGCCTATATTCCTAATGGATACATCACAGGGCTATCCAAGTTGGCCCGTGTGGTCGACATCTTTTCTCATCGTCTGCAAGTGCAAGAACGCATGACCATGCAGATAAAGGACTGCATCCAGGAGGCTCTATCTCCACAAGGTGTCATGGTCATGATTGAAGCTCAGCACATGTGCATGCAAATGCGTGGTGTGGAAAAAGACGACTCTGTAACAGTGACCACCGACTTCAGCGGTATCTTTGCCGAAGATGCACAAAAGAGAGAGGAATTCTTGAAAGCGGTAAAAGGGATTTAGCTGACATAAGCATCTTATCAAGTTGAAGTTCTAAGGTTATTAAGATTCAAAGCAATCACGCTTATTATCAAGCAGATGCGATCGAAATCTAAAGCAGAATTATAACCTAAACATTCAAGCCAATATAATAAAAGGATTACTTTTCCGTTATATCAAAGTTATGATTGAATATATCAGAGGAAACGTAGAAGACTTAACGCCTACTCAGACCGTGATAGAGACAAGTGCTGGTGTGGGTTACGGCCTTGGCATCACGCTTAATACTTATACCGCCATACAGGGCAAAGAAAAGGCCAAACTCTATGTGCACGAAGTGATTCGCGAAGATGCATATTTGCTATTTGGATTCGCCACAAAAGTAGAACGCGACTTATTTCAAATACTGCTGAGTGTATCCGGTATCGGCGGTCAAACAGCGCGCATGATTCTGTCTGCATTTACACCAGCCGACTTAGCCAACATCGTACAGTCTGAAGACGTTCGCTCGCTCAAAAGCGTAAAAGGTATCGGCCCCAAAGCTGCACAACGCATCATTGTCGACCTAAAAGACAAAATTGCGCCCTTCGTAGGTGCTTCGAATAGCAGCACGACAACCGATGGCGGAGTGGCTGTATCATCTGCCGTAGTCGATGAAGCAGTACAAGCCCTCTCCGTATTAGGATTCTCACCCGCACCTACACAAAAGGTGGTGATGCAAATCGTAAAAGAAGCACCCGAACTCCCCGTAGAAGGCATTATCAAAAAGGCTTTGAAAATGCTTTAAGAGAACAATCGTTCTAAAAATATTCTGAGAATTTATCCAAATTGAAAAGCGCTCTCTACATATCACTTGTCACTCTGGCTTCCATCAGCGTGGGAGCCAGCCAAGCCGCATACAACCGCATGAACACAGCGGAATCTGCGCCGGCTTCTGTACAAGCAGAGGGAAGAAGTCAAAACGTCAGACCCGAAACGCAAGACACGCTTCCGCAAGTGAAGAAAACGTCTATCACGACATTGGCTGATACTGCTCGTGCGGCAATCGACTTGAAAGATCCCGATAATATCAAGACGGAAGGCGAGTATAATAGCGAGACAGGCGGATACTTCCTCGGCACAAAAATGGGCGATGAATATCTCTCTACTCCTTTCTCACTTACATGGGAGGAATATCAAGACCTGATGCTCAAACGCTCTATTGCTGACTACTATCGCAGCAAGAATGCACAGGAATTTAAAGCAAAAGGGAAGGATAAATTCGACTTTACCGATATGCACTTCGATCTCGGGCCAATGAACAAAATCTTTGGGCCTGGAGGTGTACGTATCAAGACGCAAGGATCGGCAGAACTAAAGATTGGAGCAAACACTCGATTTACTGACAACCCGAGCCTTTCCGAGCGCAATCGCAAAGTATTTGGATTTGACTTTGATGAGAAGATTAATCTGAGCCTCAACGGAAAAGTAGGCGACAAAGTCAATATGGACTTCAACTACAACTCTGAAGCCACATTCGATTTCGACACGCAGAACCTTAAGCTCCGTTACGAAGGCAAGGAAGATGAAATCATCAAACTTGTTGAGGCTGGCAATGTGAGCATGCCCACTAATTCTTCACTCGTGCGTGGCGCTACATCATTGTTTGGTGTACGCACGGATATGCAGTTTGGCAAGCTCAAACTCTCTACCGTTGTAGCACAGAAGAAGTCAGCAAGCTCTTCGGTTAGCTCTAAGGGAGGTAGCCAAGTGACCAGTTTCGAATTTTCTGCCGACGCCTACGATGAGAATCGTCACTTCTTCCTTTCGCACTACTTCCGTGACCACTACGATGACAATATGAAGCAACTGCCCAATATCACATCGGGCATCACCATTAAGCGCATCGAAGTGTGGGTCACTAATAAGACAGGAGCTACAACTGACACTCGTAACATCGTAGGTTTCACTGACTTAGCAGAGCACGACCATATCAGCAATCCACAATGGACAGCCACCGCTACGACCGTACCCTCCAACTCCTCGAATAGCCTTTACACCACGCTCAACACTTCGCTCGCCTCCGCCCGCGACATTTCTTCTGCTACCCCCACACTTGATGGAGCAGGCTTGGTAGGAAGCATTGACTACGAGAAGTTGGAATCGGCTCGCAAGCTTTCAAGTTCAGAATATACGCTCAACTCCTCGTTGGGCTATATCTCGTTGAAACAGTCTCTGCAGACCGACCAAGTACTTGCCGTAGCTTATGAATACACATATAAGGGACAGACTTATCAAGTAGGTGAATTTGCCACCGATCGTAAGGACAATAAAGAAGCACTCTTCGTCAAGACGCTGAAGAACACAGCCTGCACGCCTACTATGGGCAACTGGGACTTGATGATGAAGAATGTCTACTCTTTGGGAGCGACTTCCGTACAGAAGGACAAGTTTAAACTTGACATCAAGATTCTCTCTGATACATCGGGCGTATATATCAGCTACATTCCCGAACCTGGCATTAAGGACAAGAAGATTCTTGCTCTCGTAGGCCTTGACCGATTGGACAACAACAATAAGATTGGCTCCAACGGCACCTTCGACTACGTAGAAGGCTACACGATCGATGCTTCAAGCGGACGCGTATTCTTCCCCGTAGTAGAGCCTTTTGGCTCTTCACTTGCCAAGGCTATTGGCAACGAATCGGTTGCAAGCAAATACGTATTCCAAGAGCTCTATGACTCTACGCGTACCGTTGCTAAGCAAATCGCAGAGAAGAACAAATTCATGATTACGGGTCAATACAAAGCCACGCGTAATGACGAGATTCAACTCGGGGCCATGAATATACCTCGTGGTTCGGTAGTTGTTACTGCGGGCGGACAGACCTTGATGGAGGGTTCCGACTATACCGTCGACTACAACTCTGGTGTAGTGAGAATCCTTAACAAGAGCATTCTTGATGCAGGGACCAATGTGAATGTTAGCTTGGAGAGCAACACCGACTATGGCATGCAGCGAAAGACCATGTTCGGCATGAACTTCCAATACGACTTCTCCAAAGACTTTCAGATAGGCGGTACATTTATGCACTTAGGCGAAAAACCTCTTACCACCAAAGTAGCCATGGGCTCTGAACCCTTGAATAATACACTTTGGGGGCTGAACATCTCATGGAAGAAACAAAGCCAGCGCCTTACGGATTGGATCAATAAGATTCCGTTTATCAATTGTAGTGCACCCTCGAGCATCAACTTTAGCGCCGAGTTCGCCCAACTTATTGCAGGTAAAAGCCAAGGTGCACAGGGAAACGCCTCTTATATTGACGACTTCGAAAACTCTAAGAGCGAGATTGATATATCCAACCCGAAAGAATGGACGCTATCAAGCGTTCCATCCATGTTTCCCGAGTCGAAATACTCCAACGACGTACGCTATGGGTACAACCGCGCTTTGCTCGCATGGTACTATATCGATCCATTATTCACACGCCGTTCATCCAATCTTACACCAAGCCATATCAAGAATGATTTGGCTCAACTCTCCGACCCCGACGTACGCGAAGTATACAAAAGCGAACTCTTCCCCAACAAGAGTATCAACATGCAAGAGTCCAATACGCTCAATGTGCTCAACCTTGCTTACTATCCCAATGAGCGCGGCCCATACAATCTCGATCCTTCGCTCGATGCAAATGGTCATTTGCTCAATCCCGCCACTCGATGGGGCGGAATGATGCGTCGACTTGAAACATCTGATTTCGAATCAGCCAATATTGAATATATAGAATTTTGGATGCTCGACCCCTTTATCAAGGCACGCGAAGCTGGAACTTCATTCAGCGGTGACCTCTACTTCAACTTGGGCGAGATTAGCGAGGATATACTGAAAGATGGGAAGAAATTCTACGAGAGCGGTCTGCCCATTGACGACGATCCTTCTCAGTATACAGAGACTATCTGGGGACGTGTTCCTACTCAAAATACGGTGACCTATGCATTCAATACTTCAAGTGGTTCTCGTGCTAAGCAAGACGTAGGTTACAATGGTCTGACTTCTGAGCAAGAGCGCACTTACCCTGCTTACGCATCGTTTCTCTCAGCCATCCAAGCTAAAGTCAACCCTGCCGTATACGATTCTATTCTGCAATCTCCCTCTGCCGATAAGTATCACTACTTCCGCGGATCAGACTATGATAGCCAACAGCTTTCCATTTTAGACCGCTACAAGCATATCAACAATCCTAATGGTAACTCCGTAGATGCCGACAATTCGCCAGAGAAATACAGCACAGCTTACAAGACTCAGCCCGACGTAGAAGACATCAATCAAGACTTCACGCTCAATGAGTACGAGAAGTACTACCAATACCACGTACGCATAGCTGAAGATGCCATGCAAGTGGGTCAAAATTACATTGTTGATAAGCGTGTCGCCTCACAGAAGACTCGTGACGGACAGACCAAGGAATATACTTGGTATCAATTCCGCATCCCCGTTGATCAATACGAAAAACGAGAAGGAGGAATCTCCGACTTTTCTTCTATTCGCTTCATGCGTATGTTTATGACTGGCTTTGAAAAGCCCGTCGTACTGCGTATGGCCACGCTCAATCTTGTACATGGAGAATGGCGATCTTACGAACAAGCACTATATCAAGGCAAAGCCCCCGAAGCAAGCGGTACATTGGAAGTAAGTGCCGTCAACTTTGAAGAGAACAATGCCAAAGAACCCGTCAACTACATCATGCCTCCGGGCATTAGCCGTGTAGTAGACCCAGGACAGACTCAGATTCTGCAAAACAATGAGCAAGCACTCTCGCTCACCGTGAAACAGCTTGGCAGTGGCGATGCACGCGCCGTATACAAGAACACCAATCTCGACTTGCGTCGCTACAAGCATTTGCAGATGTTTACTCATGCCAATTCCTTGATTGGCGAGACTCCCGTAGAAGACGGACAGACTTCCATCTTTATCCGCTTGGGATCTGACTATAAGAACAACTTCTACGAGTATGAGATTCCCCTTAAAGTCACTCCCGATGGAAAGTATGCCGACAATACTAACAGCGCACGCCTCGTATGGCCCGACGACAATATGCTCGACATCGACCTCTCGCTCCTCACACAGGCTAAGACCAATCGTAATAAGCAAAAGGCTTTAGGACTGACTTCGTACAACAAGCTCTACTCTGAGTACGATGCTAATAAGCCAGCCAATAAGATTAGCGTGATGGGCAATCCTTCACTCGGTGAAGTACGCACCATTATGATTGGTGTGCGCAATAATTCCCGTACCATCCAGAATGTGGAAGTATGGGCTAACGAGTTGCGCCTTCAGCAATTTACCAATAAAGGCGGTTGGGCTGCACAGTCTCAACTCAACATACAACTCTCCGACTTGGCTACCGTCAACCTCACTGGACATATTGAGACGGAAGGCTTCGGCGGATTGGAAGAGACCGTAAGTCAGCGTCGTGACAACAACCTTTACGAATATTCTGTCACGACAAACGTCAATGCGGGCAAGTTCTTGCCCGAGAAGGTTAAGCTGAACGCACCTATTTACTATTCTTACTCTAAGCAACGCACTTCTCCTCGCTACAATCCGCTCGATACGGATACCGAACTGAAGGATGCGCTTGATGCACTGCCTACTAAGGCAGAGAAGGACTCTCTGAAGAATATCGCAGAGAACGTAGTGATCAACAAGAACTTCAGTATCTCTGGAGCACGCTTCAATATCGCCACGAAAGCTCACTCCATGCCCTACGACCCTGCCAACTTCACCTTTGGCTATGCTTACTCTACTCGTAACACTACGGGCGAGACCACCGCATGGGAGAAATCGCAGAATTGGAAGTATTCTTTCAACTATAACTGGTCGACCAACTTCAATGCGTTTGAACCTTTCAAGCGCTCTAAGAATAAGTCGAAATGGTTTAGAATCTTAAAAGATCAGAGCTTTAACTTCTTGCCACAAAATCTGGGTTTCAACTCTGATATCACGCGTACTTATTATGAGTTCCAAGAGCGCGACATTGAGAACCTCAACAACACTTCTCTTCCGCTCAGTTGGTCGAGCGACTTCCTTTGGAACCGTTCGTTCCAGTTGCGCTGGGACTTGACCAAGAATATTCATGCCAACTTCTCTTCAAGCACCAATGCAGAAGTAGAGCAGCCCTACACTGCTGTCAACAAAGACCTTTATCCCGACCATTACACAGCATGGAAGGACTCTGTATGGCAGAGCATCAAGCACATGGGACGACCACTCTCTTATCAGCAAAACTTTGATTTTTCTTGGAAACTTCCTATTAATAAGCTTCCACTCTTCGACTGGATCACAGCAGATGCTGCATTCAACTCTACATACAATTGGGCACGCGGATCAGAACTTGAAGATGGATCCTCATTGGGCAACACCATCAACAATTCACGCAACATCACGGGCAATGGTCGCATCAATTTAGAGACGCTCTACAATCACTGCGCTTTCCTTAAGAAAGTGAATCGTAAATACTCGCAGACGCCTAAGGATAAGAAGAAAGAAGACGAGACGAAGAAGAACTTCCAAAAGGAGCTTCAACTGAAGTCTGACACCACACTGACCATCACACACAATCAGCATACAAAGAATCTGCGTGTCACGGCATTGAAGCCCGATGGATCGCGTTACCCTGTCCGCTACAAGGTGGTCGACAACAATAAGATTCTCATTCTTTCAAAAGATACTGCTAAGATTAAACTCACCGTCACACCCAAGAAGCGCAAAGAAGACCAAGGATGGTATAAGGCCCTCCAGATGGGCACTCGCTTCTTGATGATGGTACGCAACATTAGCATAAACTACACCAATCGCTACAATCTGAGCGTACCAGGATTCTTACCTCAAGTGGGCGATGTCTTTGGTCAAGGTAAAAACGCGGGTGGCTTAGCTCCAGGACTCGACTTTGCCTTTGGCATGACGGGTGAGGGCTACATACATAAAGCTGCCGAACGCGGTTGGTTGCTTATGGCAGATAGCGTGACTACGCCTGCTACGAGCAATCTTACCGAATCACTTCAGATCCGTGCCACGTTGGAGCCTTTCCGCGATGTAAAGATTGATCTAAACGCTTCACGCAACACCACACGCAACCGAAGCATTCAGTTCATGTTTGATGGTATGCCGTCCACTCAGACGGGTTCATTCACCATGACCACCATCTCCATAGGTACGGCATTTGAGAAGACTGGATCGCCTGACAAGGGCTACAAGAGCAAGTCGTTCTCCAAGTTTGTCAACTCTCTTGAAAGCTATCGCCAGCAGATAGAGGGCATGTATGCAGGAGCTACCTATCCAGCAGGAAGCACCTTGTCGGGGCAACCTTTTGATGCTGCCAACGGCACCTTAAGCCCCTACTCTCCCGAGGTGATGATCCCTGCATTCCTCAACACGTATACCATGGGGCACACCGGGCTTGACATCTTCCCCTCTCTGCTCAAGCTCCTTCCCAACTGGAGCATCTCTTATGGTGGTCTTTCTAAACTGCCTAAGATGAAGAAAGTGTTTAAGAGTTTCAACTTGAACCATTCCTACAAGAGCGTCTACTCTGTAGGTTCTTACAACACCTTCACCAGCTATATGGAATACATGAATGGCTTTGGATTCATCAACGATGTGACAACGGGCAATCCTATTCCAAGCTGCATGTACGACGTATCGACCGTCAGCATCAACGAGAGTTTCTCGCCGCTGATCGGTGTCGATATGACCTTTCAGAATAATCTTACAGCAAAAGTAGAAATGCGCAAATCGCGCGTACTCACCCTTAGCATGACTTCACAACAACTCACCGAGACTCGTTCCAACGACTTTGTTGTGGGCTTTGGCTATAAGATTGCCGATCTCAATCTCTTTGCACCTAAGAAGACCGTACGCAGCCGCAGCAAAGGCACTGGTAGCAATAAGAAGACCACTACGAATGCCCGTGGATTTGCTCACGACCTCAATATGCGCCTTGACTTCACATTCCGCAATCAGAGTGCACTAAATCGTAACATCATGACTGAGCTCACCCAAGCCACAAGTGGCAACAAGGCCGTGCAAGTATCATTCTCTGCCGACTATGCACTGAGCAAATATCTTACGCTTACTGCATACTACGATCGGCAGATGAACAAGCCTTTGCTCACCTCAAGTTCATATCCCGTCACTACGCAAGACTTCGGTGTAAGCATCAAGTTTATTCTCAACCGCTAATGCGGAGTTATAAGGTCAAACCCGTTGACGGAATTCTTGGTTAACGGGTAGACAAATTGACAAGTTAACAAGTAAGAATGTTTTAGACTACTTGTTTCGTTAAAAACGAGAACGATTGGACTCGACAAACTTACCTGTTAACTTGTTAACTTGTCAACTCGTTTACAAATTCCTCCAACGCGTAAGGTCAAAGAATAATAGGCTGACTCGCCACAGGATTAAGCGCGCATACGACTACTACAACAAAGAATACAAGGAAAAATGAAGATATTTCGATTCATCAACGACAATATATTAAGCGGTGAAACGTTATTAGACCAAGTGGGCATCGTCACCATCCCCGATACTGCACTTCTCATTCAGAAGCGCCCCTTCTTCATCCCTGATTTCACTCAGCAATGCACAGCTCAATTGTGCTTTTGCATTCGCATCAACCGTTTGGGCAGAAGCATACATCAGCATTTTGCACGTCGATATTATCAGCCCAACGATATTTCGTTGAGTGTACACTTCGTAGCAGAAGATTTGCTTTTCACTCTGCAGAAGAGCGGAATGCCTTGGGATATGGCTTTAGGTTTTGACAATGCCGTAGCAATAGCAGAACCCATCACAGCCGCTTCGCCCACGATCGACGCTCAATTGCGCATCAACGATCAAGAAGTAGGCTCTTCGATTGAAATAGAACAACTCTGCCGTGTGGCAGACAGCTTGATAGCACACATTAGTCTGCACTACACATTGCGACAAGGCGACTTGCTTCTCATTCCAGCTTCCCTTGTTGGACAAGAAGTTCACATTGACGATCGTCTCACGCTGTCTCTTTCAGGCAAAGAAGTACTTTCGTTCAATATCAAGTAAGTCTACTCGGGGGAGAGCACTTCACCATCCTCCCCTACCCTTTTACATCATTCTGACATACATTCATGCGAACTCTACCCTTCATACTATCCCTTCTTGCTGCCACCACCCTTCATGCTGAAGACCTTACCCAGACGGCTCAATTCCGCTTGGGGCGCTTGTTGGCTACCGACTCGGTAAACTTCGTCATAGAATACCCTGAATACAGAGCCCTCTCGACCACCGAGATAAAGGAACTCCAACAGAGCGGCTTCACCCCTTCTCAGCAAGTGGTCTTTCATAGTCAATCGAGTCTGTCGCGCGGTGAGACGCTTGTAGATGTGTCCTTCATCCCCGTCATAGAGCGTGATGGACAATGGCTTTTGGCTCAAAACTATAGTCTAAAGCCAGTTATTACGGGTCCACACTTCAGTCCTGCTGCCCGTGCTTCTATCCAAGCAGCCAAGGTAGCAGAGCAAAGCAGTCGATATGCTGCTCACTCCGTTTTGGCTCAAGGCAAGTGGGTAAAAATCGCTGTCAAGGAGGAAGGCATCTATCAGCTCTCCGATGCCGAACTGAAGAAGGCCGGATTTTCCGACCCCTCCAAAGTGCGCCTCTATGGCTATGGCGGACGCCTGCTTCCCGAGACGTTCACCTTTACTGGAAGCAATGCTCTCATCGACGATCTCAATGAGGTACCTCTCTACCGCCGTGATGGTTCCGTACTTTTCTTTGCCGAAGGACTCACCACATGGAAGAGCAACACTCAATTCCAGACCAATACATTCTCCAGCTATAGCTATTACTTCCTTACGGAGTCTGATAGCCCTGCTGCTCAGTTCGAGCAGTCTACGCAGACTACGACGAATGCTCCTACCACCATCACCACCATTACTGCGCATGCACTGCTCGACAACGATGCTACGGTATGGTATCAAGGAGGACGCAATTTCTATGACGACAACGAACTACAGACGGGACATACCTTCCGCCTGCCACTTCCTGGAAGTACTGACGAAAGTTGCCAACTCTCTTACGACGTAGCTGCTCAAACATCTTCTAATAGTTCAAGCTTTACCATCTACAATGCCGCTTCAGGCAGCGTATTAGTCAATCGCTCGCTGTCCAAGACGAGTGATGGTGAGGATGCGCGCGGTTATCGTGGCACAGTTACAGGGAACTTTGGCAGCGAAGTACGCCTTGATATAGAGACCGCTACAAGCGGAAAGCTCAATTATCTGTACGCTTCTTACAAGCAGCAACTCTCCACACTCTACACACAGTCGGCTTTCAGTCCCAGCGTAAGCGGAGCTGTACAACTCAACGTAGCCAATGCTGACGCCAACACCCGTGTGTGGCAATTGGGCGATGCTCAGAGCGTAGTGAAACAATTACCAGGCACATTGGATGGCGACGTCTACAAATCCACCACTACCGATGGCAATAAGCGCTTCTTCATCGTCAATGTAGCAAAGACTTACCCCTCACCCACTATCATCGGCGAGGTGGCCAACCAAGACCTTCATGCTGATGCGGCAATCGACTATGTAATCATCGTGCCAGCATCAGGCAAACTTACCGAGCGTGCTGAGCAACTTGCCCAAGCACACGCCTCACTCAATGGTCTGCGCACAAAGGTTGTTCGAGCTGATCAGATCTATAATGAGTTCTCATCAGGCACACCCGATGCTACCGCCTATCGCCGTTATCTGAAGATGCTCTACGACAAAGCAGCATCAGATGCCGATGCTCCTCGCTACCTCCTGCTCTTTGGCAACTGCGCTTTTGACAACCGCATGATCACTTCAGATTGGAAAAAAGCCAACCCCAACGATTACCTCTTGGCCTATGAGCGCAGCGACGAAGAAGGCTACAATACAAGCTACCGCTTAGGCACACTTCACGACTACGTGACCGACGATTATTACGGACTTCTCGACGACAACGAAGGCTCACGCATCACTTCCGAAAAGATCGATCTCGGCATAGGTCGCTTCCTCTGTACCACCGACGATGAGGCAAAAACACTCGTGACTAACACGACAGCCTACATGAACAACACGCATGCTGGTGCATGGAAGAATCGCATGTGGGCCATTGGTGATGTGGGCGACAATAATCTGCACATGAACGACGCTCAAGCCGTCTGCACACAGGTAGGTCAGTCTGCACCAGAGGGGCTTATGTTGCGCCGTATCTATCCCGACGCTTATTCCGCTACCGAGGAAGCACGCGGCACCACCTATCCCGAAGCCACAGCATCTATTAAACGTGCTATGCAACAGGGCGCATTGATATTCAACTACAATGGCCATGGAAGTCCAAGCCGACTATCTCACAGCTTCTTGCTCGATGAGAGCGACATTAAGTCGAACGTCAGTACAGCCCTGCCCATATGGGTATATGCTTCTTGTGAGATTACGCCTTACGATCAATCCATGACCGACATGGGACGTAGTGCTCTCTACAACGAACAAGGAGCAGCCGTTGCCGTAGTCTGTGCTTCACGTTCGGTCTATGCCAACCTCAACCGTTCGTTCAACAAGGGATTCGTAAAGTACGCCTTTGCTAAGCGTGCTGACAACACGCGCTACACTTTGGGCGATGCCATACGCTTGACGAAGGCCGAACTCGTCACCTACAACCAATATGGTCAGCCCGCTACCAATACGATTGGCAACGATGGTACAATCAACAAGATGAAGTATGCCCTTCTTGGCGACCCAGCCCTAACGCTTGGCTATGCCGATCCGGGAGTAGTAATCGACAGCATCAACGGACAGCCCATCGGAGGAAGTCTCGCTTCCATCCACGCAGGTCAAAGCGTAAGGTTCTCTGGACACATCAATGCTGACACTTCGAGCGATACTGCCGACGAAAGCTTCGACGGAACGCTCTACGGAACGCTCTATGCTCCAGCACAGACCATCACATGTAAAGGCTATGGTAGCAATTCAAAGCTGACTTATACGGACTATACACAGTCGATCTTCGAGGGTAGCGTAAACATTGTCAAGGGAAAGTTCGCCTTTGAGACCTATATTCCGCGCGGCACAAAACTTCAGCAGAATGCATCCTTGCTTTCGCTCTATGCCTTGAGCCAGGATAAGAAGAAGGAGTACAACGGACGCTTCAGCCGCTTCTGCATCAACCAATCGAGCACATCCGAAGAGGTCGACACGTTGGGCCCTAAGGTATATCTTTATCTCAACACACCCGACTTCATAGATGGAGGAGCTGTAGGCACCTCACCCACGCTCTATGCCGCCATCTCCGACTCTACTGCCATCTCTATGGCAAGTGGCAGTATGGGACACGATTTGGAACTCTGGCTGGATGGACAAACGACTTCGCCCATCACTGTCAACGACTATTTCAGTTTCGAAAGCGGATCTTACAAGCAAGGCTTATTAGAATACCCTCTATCAGCCCTCTCGCAAGGTAAGCACTCCGTGACATTCCGCGTATGGGACGTATTCGACAATTCCACCATCAGCACGTTGCAGTTTGTGGTAAGAAACGAGGGCACTCCTTCCTTCGACGTCAACTCTACGGAAGCTACACCTCAAGCATCCACTCGTTTCATCACTTCGTTTGCTTCGCTTGCCACAGAGTCTGCCCCCACTACCGTTGAGACAGAAGTATACAGCATCAGCGGCATGCGCGTGTGGAATCAGTCAAGTTCTATCCCCGCAGGAAGCATATTTGCAGCTTTTGACTGGGATCTCTGCACTTATTCTGGTCAGCGGCTCCCCACAGGCGTTTACCTCTATCGCAGCAAAGTCAACGACAAATATACCGACACTAAGAAACTCATCATCCGATAGACCGACGCTCTGCAGGATGATACGACAATAAAGCTACACATAAGCCGTTATATATAGGAGTGGTCACAGTGCATACATCATCCCTCTCCTTAGGCTCCACAAATCCGACAAATATAAACACCAATGATAAACAAGACTCTCGCAGGCGCAGCCCTCTTACTGCTTGCCGCACATCCAACTAAAGTGCTTGCCGACGACGACGTACGCGATCAGTTCAATCCCGTTCGTACAGCAGTCACCTCTCTGAGTATCGCTCCTGATGCCCGCGCTGGCGGTATGGGCGATGTGGGTGCGGCAACCGACCCCGATGTGCATTCACAATACTGGAATCCAGCTAAATATCCCTTCACCATATCGCGTGCAGGATTCGCTATCAACTATACTCCTTGGCTTCGAAAACTTACCACAGGTATTGCTCTGCTCAATGCCACAGGCTACGTTCGTCTGGGCGACTATCAAGCACTGAGTGCTTCTCTCCGCTATTTCACTCTGGGCGAAGTGTCGGGCGGAGAAGGCATTAGCGTGAAGCCTTACGAGCTAAGTGTCGATGCAGCTTACTCACGTATGCTGAGTGAGAAATTCTCAGCCGCCGTAGGATTGCGCTATATCTATTCAGATATTACGGGCCACTATGACGACAACTCTACTGCAGGTTCTGCCTTTGCTGCCGACATAGCACTTTATTATAATACCTACGTCATGATGGGGCAACGCGAGTGCCAGTTGGCATGGGGCTTGAACATCAACAACATCGGTAGTAAGATCTCTTACGGTGACGACCGTTCCTACTTTATCCCCACCAATCTCCGCTTGGGCTTGAGCTATATGATGCCACTCAATGAGTACAACCGCATCAGTTTCTCAGCCGATGCCAACAAGCTCCTCGTACCCTCCATGCCGATGCAGAAAGCCGATGAACTTGATGAAGACTATCAAGAGCGACTTGACAAGGAGTATTACAACAAGTCGTCTATCAGCGGTATCTTCACCTCTTTCGGCGATTCAGAACGCGGATTTAAGGGAGAGATGGAAGAAATCAACTGGAGCGTAGGTGCTGAATACACTTACAATGATAAGTTCACCCTCCGTGCCGGCTATCACCACGAAAGCAAGATGCAAGGCAATCGTAAGTATGCCACTGTAGGTGCAGGCTTCCGCATGAGCGTGATGTCGATCGATGCGGGCTATGTCATTGCCACCTCAGCCTCTAATCCACTTGACCAAACCCTTCGCGTATCACTGGCATTCGACATGGACGGCATTCGCGACTTATTCGGAAAACGCAGATGAAGATAAGAGTAGGAATGGGCTACGACGTACATCGTCTCGTGCCCGACCGCGAGCTTTGGCTTGGCGGAGTTAAGATAGAACATACACTGGGACTGCTTGGCCACAGCGATGCAGATGTGCTGATCCATGCTATTTGTGATGCCTTGCTTGGTGCAGCAGCCCTGCGCGACATAGGCTATCATTTTCCCGACACAGCAGCACAGTATAAAGGCATCGATAGTAAGATCCTGCTCAAGGAGACCACCGCTCTGCTTCATCAGCATGGTTGGACCATAGGCAATATCGATGCGACGATCTGTGCCGAACGTCCCAAAATCAATCCTCATATTCCCGATATGATCAGTTGCTTAGCCCCGCTTATGGACATAGAACCAGGCGACGTAAGCATCAAAGCTACTACTACTGAGCGCCTTGGCTTCACAGGTCGCGAGGAAGGCATCTCAGCCTATGCCGTAGCTCTGATAGAAAAGGCTTAAAGGAACCCTGATAACGACACAAATTCTATCGTCAGGATTAATAGGAATCCCCCTTAAATTCAATTATTCTGTGGGCGACGCGTCCCGCGTCGGCATGACCATGAATGATCTTATAAAACAAACTTTCATTCATCGGATGCCGACGCGGGACGCGTCGCCCACAAGGTATTTTAGTAGGCTTATCATATTGCAGTGCTACATAAATATACACGTTGGCAAAAAACGTAAACGAGTTGACAAGTTAACAGATGAACAGGTGATTCTGCGGCATCCGATCGTTCTTTATTTACTGGAGCGAATAGTCTAAGACATACTTATTTGTGAAGTTCTATTGACTTGCTTACATATTCCTCCAACGCGTTAACTCGAGTGACTATTAGTGTTGCGCTGTCTGCTACAAGCACGCTATTGTTAGATTGAAAGATCTTCTATGTTTTCTCAAAATCTCGTCAAAGTTATCGTACACCGACCGGTGTTCGTGCGTACACCGACCGATGTTCGTGCGTACACCGACCGATGTTCGTGCGTACACCGACCGGTGTACGACAACTTGAAAGGTCTTGCTGACGGAATATGAAAGACCTTGCTGACGGAATATGCACCATGTGTAATAACAAAATAGAGTGTAGGCACAGATACTACTATTGCCTACACTCCTAATATTTCCGCAACTACTCTTTAGCTCACGGATAAAGGATTAAAGATTTATAGAAACGCCCTATACTATAATATAATTGAAGTTTCGGATTTAGAATGGGCGGGCTAAATCCAAAACTTGAATAATATAATAAGAGCAATAAGGACTTCTCGAATTCAAGCAAACACTCCACTTATATATATGCGTGCGAAACTCACCTACTTTACTTTTCCTTGCTTTTATCAGAAATCAGCGGAATGAACTTCATCTGCTGTTCTATCTCACGCTGACGCTTACGCATATAGGCCGATGGCTTGTAGGAACTGAATCGACGAGGATTGGGCAGTGTGGCAGCAATCAGTGCACAATCACCACGGCGCAATTCTGATGCACTACATCCGAAATTCTGCTTTGCCACAGCCTCTACGCCATAGATATCTGTACCCATTTCTATGCTGTTGAGATAGACTTCCATAATGCGTTCCTTCGACCAAAGCAACTCGATGAGCACTGTGAAGTAGGCTTCGAGCCCCTTACGCACCCATGTGCGAGAGGGCCATAAGAACACGTTCTTGGCCGTTTGCTGTGAGATGGTGCTTCCGCCTCTGCGTGCATGTCCCTTGAGCCGATCCACGGCAGCATCCTGTATGGCTCCAAAGTCGAACCCATGATGATGAAGAAACTGCTGATCTTCTGAAGCCATAACAGCCACGGGCATATAGCGCGACATTTCTTCGAGCGGTACCCACTGATGATGCACCTCTGGGGCTTCACCCTTCACCACATGCTGCACGCTTCGTATCACCATCAAGGGAGTAATCTTCACGGGCATCCACTTGTAATAAAACACAGCTAATACAGAGGAGAGCAGGAAGAAGAGGAAGGCTATCTTAAGTATCTTAAGAAACAATTTAAACATACGCAGTAACTTTTCTGTCAGAAAAAGGGCTCACAGGATCATCTCCCGCAAGCCCTAAATATATGGTTGTGCTATGCTTCTCTACAGATTCATAGAGAGATGGCATCAAGGTCGTGATCGTTAGAATCTTACCGTGTTAGAAAGGCAGATCATCTGCTGTACCTTCCTCTGCAGGAGCAGGAGCGGCTACATTCTGAGTAGGAGCAGCGGGCTGAGCAGGAGCAACGGCAGCAGGAGCTGTAGGAGCGCCATAAGCAGCTTGGGCAGCAGGATCAGCAGCAGCTACATCACCACGCTGAACGCGCCATGCACGGATGCTGTTAAACCAACGGCCATTATACTCGTGAGCGTCGATATCGAACGATACTGTCAGCTCATCACCTACTTGTATGTTGAATTCCTTCAAACGATCTTCGCCGAATACGTCGAATACGCAGTGCTTGGGGAACTGCTCGTGAGTCTCAATTACAAAGCTCTGTACCTTCCAAGGATTACCTGTACGAGCAGAAGTACCAGTACGAGGCTCCAAGGCATGCGTAATTTTTCCTGAAATATCCATTTATCTAATGCTAAATTATTAAGATTTTGAATTGATGTCGCGAAGATACGAATTTTCTTTGGGCAGAAGAAAATAATATGGGAAAACTTCCCTTGTTCGTAAAATAATGCGTAATTTTGCCCTACAAAACAACTCAAAAGATCACGCATGAAATTCGTATTACCCAGTTCGCTGCTATTGGCTCGTCTGACCACTGTAGGCCGCGTTATCGTTCAGAAGAACAACCTTCCCATCCTTGATTGTTTCAGTTTCGACATCAAGGGTAACTCACTGACAATCACAGCCTCTGATAATGATACGACCATAACAACCACGCTCGACCTGCTCGAGTGTGACGCCGACGTTCACTTTGCTGTCAACGCCAAGACCATGCAGGATGCCATCAAGGAGATTCCCGATCAGCCACTTGAGTGCTACCTCAACACTGACACCTATGAGCTTACGATTGACTACCAAAATGGTCAGTTCCGTCTCATGGCTCAAGACGCTTCTGAATACCCCGTCCCTGCGACGAGTGAAGAAGAGCGCATCAACTTGACTATCAGCAGCCAGCACTTGCTTTCAGGCGTATCACGTTCTATTATTGCTGCAGCTAATGATGTACTGCGTCCACAGCTCAATGCCGTATGCTTCGACTTAAGAGACCACAAGCTTGCCATGGTGGCCAGCAATGGCAACCACTTAGCACTGACTCAAGTGCCTATGGGCACACTTGATGCTGAAGGTACATTCTTGATGGGCACTCGTCCAGCAGGTTTGCTCAAAGGCGTACTGGGCAAAGGCGAAGGCGACACGCAACTTAGCTTCGGCTCAAGAAGCGCCATTGCCAAGACACAGGAGTATACACTGACCTGCCGCCTCGTAGACGGACGATATCCCAACTATCGCAGCGTCATTCCGCAAAACAACCCCAACGTGGTCACACTCAACCGAATGGGGTTGATCAACACGCTGCGCCGTGTGCGCATCATGGCCAATCCACAAGCCATGTTGGTGAAGTTTCTGCTAGATGGTAGCACCTTGAAGATTACAAGCCAGGATGCCGACTTCGGTCGATCTGCAGAAGAAAACATGCTCTGCGACTATTCGGGCTCTCCCATGCGCATTGCCTTCAAGGGTACTACTTTGCTCGACTTGATACAAAACATCGACAGCGAAGAAATCGTAATGAAGCTCTCCGATCCCAGCCGCGCTGGACTGATTCTTCCCGCCGAGCAGCAAGAGGATGAAGAGGTGCTCATGCTCATTATGCCCTCTGTCTTCAACGACTAAGGGTGAACCTATTCTGAAAAGAAGGTTTGTACATCTACGCGTTGGCGGAATTTGTAAACGGGTTAACAAGTTAACAGGTGAACAAGTAAGTTTGTCAAGTCTAATCGTTTTTTAATGAGACAAGTAGTCTAAGACATATTTACTTGTTAACTTGTCAACTCGTTTACCCGTTAACCAAGAATTCCGCCAACGGGTTACATCTATATGAGGTTATAAAAGTCCGCAGTAATATCATCTATTGCAGCTTTATAGCCTCATAAGCCCATTATAAGCAAATACTACAATACATTGAAACTCTCACTTTCACGCCCTATCATATTCTTCGACATTGAGGCCACAGGTTTGAATGTCGCAAGCGACAGAATTGTAGAACTCTGCTACATCAAGCTCTTCCCCAACGGAAATGAAGAAGTAAAGACGCAACGCTTCAATCCCGGTCTGCACATCTCGGCCGAGGCTTCTGCAGTAAATGGCATTTACGATGACGACGTGGCAGATTGCCCCTCGTTCAAGGAGAAAGCCGCTGACTTAGCGAAGACCTTTACAGGCTGCGACTTTGCTGGATTCAACTCCAACCACTTCGACATACCCCTTCTCGTAGAGGAATTTATCCGTGCAGGAATAGACTTTGATATCACAGGTGCACAGTTTGTGGATGTACAAGGCATCTTCCACAAAATGGAGAAGCGCGACCTGACAGCTGCCTACAAGTTTTATTGTCACAAAGACTTGACCGAAGCTCATACCGCCGAAGCCGACACCCGTGCCACTCTCGAAGTGCTTGAAGCTCAGCTCGATCGATATGCCGCTGATGGGCTGAAGAACAGCGTACCTTATCTGGCTGAGTTCTCTCGTCGCAACCGCAATGTCGACCTGGCAGGACGCATCGTCTACAATGACCAAGGCGTAGAAACGATCAATTTCGGGAAATACCGTGGTAGAGCCGTCAGTGAAGTGCTGAAGCGCGACCCAGGCTATTTTTCCTGGATCATGCAAGGCGACTTTACGCAAAATACCAAACAGACTTTTATGAGAATCAAGCTCAGAGGAGTCTGACTTCACACGCAATCACTACAAAGACTCATACCACACACATTCACATATGAAAGGCAAACACATCGTATTGGGCATCACAGGAAGCATTGCTGCCTATAAGGCTTGCTCGCTGATAAGGCTCTTTATCAAGGCGGGTGCTGAGGTGCAGGTGGTCATCACGCCTGCTGGAAAGGAGTTTATTACTCCTGTCACACTCTCTACACTTACGTCGAAGCCCGTGGTTAGCGACTTCTTCTCACGTCGCGACGGATCATGGCATAGCCATGTCGACTTAGGACTGTGGGCCGATGCCATGGTGATTGCTCCATGTACAGCCTCTACTTTGGGAAAAATGGCCCACGGCATTGCCGACAATATGCTAGTAACTACGTACCTATCGATGAAGGCGCCCGTATTCATCGCACCTGCTATGGACCTCGATATGTATCGCCATCCTGCCACACAGCAGAATATAGAAACGTTGCGCAAGCGAGGAGACCATATCATCGAAGCAGCATCGGGTGAATTGGCAAGCCACCTCGTAGGCAAAGGACGTATGGAAGAGCCCGAAGCTATATTCCAAGTCTTAGACAATTTCTTCGACAAGCAGGCTTCGACTGCACAGACACTGGCAGGACAACGCATTCTGATTACCGCTGGTCCTACCTACGAAAAGATAGATGCTGTACGTTTCATCGGCAATTTCTCTACCGGAAAAATGGGCTTTGCCCTGGCCGAAGAGTGTGCGCAGCGTGGAGCAGATGTAGAACTTATTGCTGGTCCGGTGGCACTGCAAGCAAAGCATGAAAGAATCCATCGCACCGACGTGACGAGTGCTGAGGAAATGTACAATGCTGCAATCGAGAGGTTCGACCATTGCAATGCTGCTATACTCTGTGCTGCTGTAGCTGACTTCACGCCTGCTTCTGTGGCAGATCATAAGATCAAGCGCGAAGGGAGTGGCGGATTGCACATAGACCTTGTGCCCACTCACGACATTGCCCGAGAACTGGGAAAGCGGAAACGCCAGGACCAAAAGTTGATAGGCTTTGCACTTGAGACGGATCATGAATTGGAACACGCTGAGGGAAAGTTGCAACGTAAGAACTTAGACTTCATCGTGCTCAACTCCTTGCGTACCCCAGGGGCTGGATTCGCCGTCGATACTAATCAAGTGACTTTGCTCTTTGCCGACGGCAAGCGCAAGGAATATGGGCTAAAGAGCAAGGCCGACGTGGCAAAAGACATCATTGACAACCTACGATAAAGCGCCTAAACGTATGAAAAGCAAGTACTTTTCTACTCCTAACAATCACCATACGGGCTGCACGGTTAAGACTGTGTGGCTCGTTCTTGCGTGTATACTTCTACTGCCTCTTGGCATTCGGGCACAGGAATTGGACGCCCGACTGACGATCAATCACCAGCAGGTGCAGGGCACAAGTACATCCGTCTTCGAAACGTTGAAGACGTCGCTTGAGCAGTTTCTTAACGAGCGGCAATGGACGCAGCTGCAGTTTAAGAAAAACGAACGCATCACGTGCAACTTCTCTATCACCATCAAGAAGTATTCGCCAAGCGAGAACACCTTCCAAGGCACGCTTTACGTTAATGCTTCACGCCCCGTATATGGCTCCAACTACACTACAACGGTGTTTGCCTTCAACGACCCCAACTTCAACTTCACCTACCAAGAGTACGATCAACTGGAGTTTCGCTCCGACGTGATCGACAATAATCTTACTGCTATGTTGGGCTATTACGTCTATCTGATTCTGGGGATGGACATGGACGCCATGTCGCCCTTAGGAGGAACGGAGTTCTTACAGACAGCACAAAACATTGTAACGGGTGCTCAAAGTATGCAGGAGAAGGGATGGAAGGCTTTTGAAGATAGCAAGAACCGTTATGCCATCATATCCGACATGCTCGACGGCGGTATGGAACCTTTCCGTCGCATGCAGTATACTTACTATCGAGAGGGACTCGACGTAATGAGCGAAAACGTAGAAAGAGGACGCGCAGGCATCACACAAGCCTTAGAACTGCTCAAGCAAGCTCACGAGAACAAGACGATGAGTCAACTTCCGCAGATCTTTACAGAGTACAAGCGCGACGAAATAATGAACATCTACAAGGGACATGCTTCTGCCAAAGAACGCGAAGACGTAGTGAATATATTGACCCGAATCAATGCTTCACAGAGTTCGTACTGGCGAGAACTAACCAAGTAGGATTCACCACTATATATATAATAAGGTGTAGCACCAACAAGAAGGCGCATCCTTACCCCCCATGATCTATCTCAAAACATTTCTGAGCCATATTCTATAGGAATGCGAAAGATAACATTATAAACTCTAAACTTAACTGGCTCTCCCCACAGAGATGCCTTAGGAGTCTGATTCATGCTAAAACATCTGACCATATCTCACTATGCTCTCATCGAGCATCTCGACATAGACATAGCTACCGGATTCTCCGTCATTACGGGTGAAACGGGAGCTGGTAAAAGTATTATGCTTGGCGCGCTTAACCTCCTACTGGGTGGACGAGCCGATGCGAAGGCTATACAGACAGGCGAGCGTAAATGCATGGTAGAAGCGGTATTCAGAATCGAACATGCAGGACTTGAGCCTTTCTTTGCCAACAACGACATTGACTTTGATCCTCACGAATGCATCGTTCGACGCGAAGTGATGCAAAGCGGGAAAAGCCGTGCTTTTATCAACGATACACCCGTAACTGCCGCTAAGCTGAAAGAGATTGGAGCGTCACTCATCGACATCCATTCACAACATCAGAACCTGCTGATTCGCAACGAGCACTTCCTAATCGATACACTTGATACGATGGCAGAACAGCAAGAGGCTGTATCTGCCTACCAATGCCTTTACGGGCAATGCAAACACGCCGAAACAGCCTTGCAGCAACTGCAAGAAAGAGCTGCAAAAGGGAAAAGCGATGAAGACTTCTTGCGCTACCAACTTACGCAACTCGAAGAGGCTTCGCTGACCGACAACGAACAAGAAGAACTTGAAAGCGAACAAAGCGTATTGGGCCATGCAGAAGAGATTAAGCAAGGGCTCTACAACGCTCAGAACATGCTTACTTCAGAGGAGCAGAGCGTATCACATGCCCTGCGTTCGGCTGAAGATGCACTTAGCGCGATCTCCGATAAGTACAGTCAAGCTCAAGAACTGGCAGAAAGACTGAAGAGCGTACGCATCGAGGTGGACGATGTAGAGGCTGAACTTGAATCGGCTGTTGACCAAGTGGAGTATGACCCAGAACGGCTCTCGTTCATAGAAGACCGTCTGAGCTTGATCTACAACTTGGAAAAGAAGCACAATGTTAATAGCATTGCAGAACTCACAGGCATTACGCAACAACTCCGCAACGAACTCAATGCTATAGACAATCTGGACGACGACCTCGAACGACAAACAGCCGAGGTAGAGCGCCTGAAGGGACTACGCAATCATGCCGCAAGTCTGCTCACACAAGCGCGTAAGAAAGCGGCCCTCGTAATGGAGAAAGAGCTCACTCATGCACTGAAAGAATTGGGCATGCCCAATGCCACAATGAAGATGGACATTACACCACGCACAGAACCCGACAATACAGGTGCTGACAAGGTGACGTTCCTATTCTCCGCCAACAAGAACGTGCCTCCACAGAATGTGAGCGACATAGCCTCTGGCGGTGAAATAGCTCGACTAATGCTTGCGCTCAAAGCGCTGATAGCTCGACGCACAGCATTGCCTACCATCGTGTTTGATGAAATCGATACAGGCGTCTCAGGCACTATGGCCGAGAGTATGGCAAAGGTGATGAAGCAGATTGCTGAGACCTGCCAGGTGCTTTGCATCACCCACCTTCCTCAGATTGCAGCTTTAGGAGCTAATCACTTTAAAGTATATAAAGAAGACAGCCAAGACACGACAAGAAGCCACATCATTCCGCTTAACGAAAAAGAAAGAATAGAAGAAATAGCTCACATGCTCTCTGGCGCCGAAATCACCGAAGCTGCCATAGACAATGCCAAAGCACTACTTAAACTCAGATAAATGGTGGAGAATTTCAAAGTTCTCTACTAACAATGAAGAAAGACAATGAAGAAATATATTCTCCCCGCAGCCCTATTGATAGCGGCCTCTTCAGCTCATGCTACAATCAATGTGGAGGCCAAAGATGCCTATAAAGCAATGCTGCAAATCAATACGTTCGACGAGCAAGGCAAACTGCTCAAGACAGGACCGGCGTTTTTCATCAACAACAGTGGCGATGCCGTAGCAGCCTACAACTTACTGAAAGGAGCAAAACGCGCCGAAGTGGTAGACTATAAAGGAAAGAGGTATGCCGTCTTTCGCATACTCGGAGCCAACTCTAATACAGACTTGGTGAAGTTTAGCACAACGGGGGTAAGCAAGAATGAATTCTTTACGATCTCTACCACCGCCGCAACGCAGGGCGCTGCACTGACGCTACTTCATTTCACGCAAAACAAGAAGGACGTAATGCCACAAATCACCGTAAGCAAGGAAGTGGCTTACGCTCCCTATAGTTACTACGACATCAGTGCAACCAACGACAGCCTCAACTTCAACTGTCCGCTCATTGACGCGCAAGGCACACTTACAGCTGTAGTGCAGCGCAATGCTGCGAAGAATGCTACACACGCATGCGCTGTCGATGCTCGTTTTATCAACGATTTAAGCATTAATGCTACAGCAGCCTTCAATTCCGACCTTACGAGCATTGCTATTCCAAAGGCATTACCTCAGGATCGCAACGATGCGCTTTCCTATATATATATGCTTTCTCAAGCTGACTCTGTGGCCTGCATGACGGCTTACAATGACTTTATAGATCGCTACCCCACCCTGCCAGATGGCTACACGGAGAAGGCCAAGTTTAAAGCGAATAGAGGACTTTTTGCACAGTCGGAAGCAGATTTCGCCACAGCAATAGACAAAGCGAAGACCTGCAATGACTCATCTGCCACCAAAGAAGATGCCATCCACTACACCATGAGCAACTTGATTTATAAGAAGATTATAGAGCAAGGTCGCGACACGTTGTCGAATGGTTGGGATCTTAAGCGTGCTGAAGAAGAAGCTGTGAAGGCTTACGCTATACTCCCCAACGCATTGTACAAAGTGCAAGAAGGCAAATGCCAATATGCAGAGAAAGATTACAAAGCTGCCTACGAGAGTTTCAGCAAAGCTTGTGAAGACAAGAACTTTGCTTCTTCAGAGACCTACTTCTCCGCAGCTCGTTCTTTAGAATTGGCAAAAGGGGACAATAAAGAAGTAATTGCCTTGCTTGATAGCTGCATTGCGCATATCCCAGCAAAGTCTGAAGCCGCTTATGCTCAATTCTACTTTGAGCGCTCACAGCGTCTGCTCAAAGCTGAAAGATACCGCGATGCTGTATCCGATTACAATCACTACGAGCAGTTGATCGGTCCGCGCAATCTGACAGAGCAGTTCTACTATCTACGCTCACAAGCTGAAGAGAAAGCGCACATGTATCAGCAAGCCATAGACGACTTACATTCTGCCATCGCTATGTCAAAGCAGCCTGTGCTCTACCAGATTGACGAAGCTGCTCTCTTGCTCAACATCGGAGAGACGAAGAGCGCAATCGAATTGGCAGAGAAAATTCTAAAGGTTCTACCCGAGAATCCTGATTGTTACAAGATTATCGGTGTGGGATATGCTGAGCTGAAAAACAAGCCATTAGCTCTTAAGAACTTAAATAAAGCACTTGAACTTGGCGACAAGAGCGTGGCTCCTTTGATTGAGAAATATAAATAGAGATTCCTGTAAATGAGGACTTTTCATTCCTCGCTTTAAAGTACTCTTGCACTTAAGATTTACGATATTACAAGTCAAGAGATTCAAGTTTCGGATTTAGAATGGACAGGCTGAATCATCGTGCAAAGTCGAATGCAATCAAGCTTGCTTGAATTGCTGAGACGCAGCCGATGATGACGA
>CALEKA010000045.1 GCA_937898715.1 uncultured Prevotella sp. | reverse complement strand
GACTTGCACGATGATTCAGCCCGCCCATTCTAAATCCGAAACTTGAATAACTTATCTTATGCAAAAGTATATCAGCCAGTTCTTTCCTGCAAAAAGAGTGAACAAACTGTACACTTTTTCCGCTTATGCTCTTCTACCCTTACATGCGCGCATACGCGCGCGCTCCGTTGTTTTTCGGAGGGTTATATTGTCATCCGTCACATGCTCTTTCATAACGCACTGATTTTAAATGGATTGCATATCACCAATTCCTATCTCTTGCCTACACTCTTGCCTACACTCTTGCCTACACTCTTGCCTGCACTCTTACCTGCACTCTTGCCTACACTCTTGCCTGCACTCTTGCCTGCACAAGCCAACGAGATATAAAACAACTTCCATTAAGAAAACATGAAATCATTGTTTTTGTTACTTCACCAACATGCGCAAAGTTTTCTTTGAAGAGCGTGCATGTTAGCGTACACCGACCGTTGTACGTGCGTACACCGACCGATGTTCGTGCGTACACCGACCGATGCTCGTGCGTACACCGACCGGTGTACGACAACTTGAGCGACCTTCTTGCATGACTTGGCTGCCGATATAGAGAGTATTATAACCTTGAGATTTATCTAATGAAACGACTTTCTGTAGAGAAAAACCAAACTTAGACAAGAAAGCTTCGAATGAGAGCAGAGTGCAGGCAAACAGAGAGTGCCTACACTCTAAAATCGATTGATTTTCAGCAAGAGAGAGGAAAAAAGTGCAGGCAATGCATATAAATTAAGAGAAAAACCTCTGACGTGCGCGCGCGTAAGAGAGCAGATAATAAGCGAAAGTTTTAGGCAAGAATTGTAGGTTACCTCATTTTTTCTTACCTTTGTCATAGTTTAGATTATTAAAGGCAATTCGTTCAGAAACGCCCATTACCAAAAAGACTCCAAGCCATGATTACAGAGAAAGACAAAGAGCTATTGCACAAGAAAGGCATTAGCGAAGAAAAGTTAGAACAACAGTTGGCTTGTTTTGCCAAAGGATTCCCCTTCCTAAAGCTTGCCGCAGCTGCCAGCACAGAGAAGGGCATATTCACTCCTGATGAGACTCAGACTCAAGACTTCTTGAAGGCTTGGGAAGACTATACAAGCAATGCCGCTCACAAGATCGTAAAGTTCGTTCCCGCTTCGGGAGCAGCGAGTCGCATGTTTAAGAACATGTTTGCATTCGCTGATGCTCCCTACGACACTCCCACCACCGACTTTGAGAAGCATTTCTTCGACAGCATACACCATGCTGCCTTCTATGCCGACCTCGACGCCGCTTGTCACAAGCTACACGGCAAAGGCATCGACACGCTGATGAACGAGGGTCGGTACAAGGATGTGGTACGCGCTATGCTTGGCAAGGAGGGGCTCAACTATGGCGCACTGCCCAAGGGCCTCCTGAAGTTTCACAAATATGCTGAGGGTGCACGCACTCCACTCGAAGAGCACCTGGTAGAAGGTGCACTCTATGCTCGCGAGAAGGATGGTACGGTCAACGTGCATTTTACCGTATCGCCCGAACATCGTGATCTCTTCGAAGCGTTGGTGAAGAAAGTAGTGCCCGCTTACGAGAAGAAGTATGGCGTGAAGTACTGCGTAACATTCTCCGAGCAGAAGCCCAGCACCGATACCATTGCCGCTAATCCCGACAATACGCCCTTCCGCACGAAGGATGGTTCTCTGCTATTCCGCCCGGGCGGCCACGGCGCACTGATAGAAAATCTCAACGACATCGATGCCGACGTGGTATTTATCAAGAATATTGACAATGTAGTGCCCGATCGGCTCAAGCCCGACACCGTACGCTACAAGAAGCTCATAGCAGGCGTATTGGTGAGCCTACAAAAGCAAGCTTTCGACTATCTAAAGAAGCTCGACAGCGGTAAGTACACCATGGATGAACTGCGCGAGATGCTTCAGTTCGTACAGAAGAAGTTCTGCACAAAGAATCCCGAGACGAAGATGCTCGAAGATACCGAACTTGCTATCTATCTGCGCAAAAAGCTCAATCGCCCCATCCGCGTATGTGGCATGGTGCGCAACGTAGGCGAGCCTGGCGGTGGTCCATTCCTGGCATACAATGCCGATGGCACTATCTCGCCACAAATCCTCGAAAGTTCTCAGATCGACATGAACGATGCGGAGAAGAAGGCCATGTTTGAGAAAGGCACTCACTTCAACCCCGTGGACCTTGTATGCGCCACCAAGAACTATAAGGGCGAGGCTTTCCATCTGCCCGACTTCGTCGATCCACAGACGGGATTCATCTCCCACAAGAGCAAGGATGGCAAGGAGCTCAAGGCGCTCGAGCTTCCAGGACTGTGGAATGGTGCAATGAGCGATTGGAACACAGTGTTTGTAGAAGTGCCACTCAGCACTTTCAATCCCGTCAAGACCGTCAACGACCTATATCGCGATCAGCATCAATGACATTGACCGCGCAAAGATAGGAGCTAACGCTCCGCTCAAGCCCCAATATTCAAGCTGGGGACGGCGCACTTACTTCGGCACACACATGAGAGATTTGAAGCTATAAGGAACTTGCCGATCAAGATGCGCTGCCCCCAGCATTGAATATGCTTTCGTCATGCACACTTAGATTATATCAACAAGCCAATCAGTTCTGTGAGCGACGCTTCTTGCGTCGGCATCATAGAAGCTAAACTGCTCTATCACTTAGCAATAACATTCATCCTACACATGTGCCGACGCGAGCCGCGTCGCCCACAGAGCTAAGATTAGAGCACACCTATACATCTTAACTAACTTAACCCTACCGACATTGCCACTCAACTTCTTCACCATATTGATCACCTTTCTGCAAGCTGGCGGACTGACCATCGGCGATGGCTATGCCGTCATCGCTCCACTGAGAAGAGCGCTTGTAAAGAAGAATAGCTGGACAGACGAGGACGACTTCTCCCGGCAACTGGCCGTGGTGCAAGCCATGCCCGGCATATTCAATGTGAATATGGCTGCCTACATGGGCTGGCGGCTCATGGGATGGAAAGGTAGCGTAGCTGCCCTGCTCGGCATGACACTTCCTCCGCTCATCATCTTCACACTGTTCGCCACGTTCTATACAGACCTGTGTCAGTGGCCATGGCTTGCCAAACTCCTGCGAGGCATGCGGCCTGCTATCGTAGCGATCGTGGCACTTCCATGCTTGCAGATGTGGCGCAAATCACAGATTACGATTAGCACCATTTGGATTCCCATAGGTGCTGCTATAGCCATCGGGCTATTTGGAATCTCACCCACTTATATCATATTAGGACTTACGCTGATCGCCATGCTCTACGCCGTGTTCGTAAGCAGTACGGGCGATGAGGATGAAACTCATTAAACGCGCAAAACATCCAACCCTCTAAAAGCGCAGCGAGCGCTCTATTCACATGCCTATCTATATCCTTCTCATACTCAGTTTCTTACAAATCGGCCTTCTCGGCATCGGAGGTTCACCCAGCGCACAAGCACTGCTCGAACACGAAGTGGTGACGCTTCACCATTGGCTTACACCCGAACAGATGGCCGACCTCATGGTGTTTTGCCGCATGCTTCCTGGCGGAACAGGTGTCAATACGGCTTCGCTCACCGGATCTGTGGCTGCTGCCTCGCAGTTTGGATTCTGGGGGTGCGCATTGGCAAGCATAGTCTCAGTGACAAGCCTTGCTATCCCCGCCGCGCTGTGGACGGCAGTAATAGCACGCTTTCAGAAGAACCGAGAGAGCCAATCGTTTCTCAACTGTGCCATGGTGGTGCTCCGTCCGCTCATACCAGGGCTCATCGCCGCTGCCGCCATCTTACTAATGCGACAGGACAATTTCGGATCACTGGACAAGACGCCATGGGAGTTTTGGATGAGCACATTCCTCTTCCTTGCCACCCTCATCGGTGTGGGATATTATCGATTCAATTCGCTCTTCATCGTGTTGCTCTGCGGATTGGCAGGACTGATTATTTATTAATAACTGAAGTTTCGGATTTAGGATGGGCGGGCTGAAAGCCCAATGAATTCCATAG
>CALEKA010000044.1 GCA_937898715.1 uncultured Prevotella sp. | reverse complement strand
CTTGGGCTATGGATTTCATTGGGCTTTCAGCCCGCTTATACTAAATCCGAAACTTGAATTTCTTATTTTTTGCAAAGGTTCGCAGTCTGTTTTTTTATTACAAAAAGAGTGTACAAACTGTTCACTTTTTCTTTTGCATAGCTCCAATCCTCACGCGCGCGTGTTACAAAATGTTTTCCTGCTCAATCTTTATTTGCCTACATTTTGATAAAGAAATGCACTGATAATCAATTCTTATCGAAGTCGATCTGCCTACACTCTTCCGTCACTTTGGCTTACATTCCCATTCATTCAAACACTTCACCCTTGCTCAAGAATAAATACTTCAATAATTTATGCTTTTGTAGAGGTCTTATCGTTTGTTGATGAGCACGCATGTTGGCGTACACCGACCGAAGCTCATGCGTACACCGACCGTTGTACGTGCGTTCACCGACCGTTGTACGTGCGTACACCGACCGGTGTACGATAACTTTGGAGAGCATCTTCGCATAACTTGACAGCCATCTAAGCATGACTTCACCCAGTTCTGTGGACGACGCGTCCCGCGTCGGCATCGGCAGCGAACAACAAGTTTTTCGCCCCAAAAACAGGGTGAAAAAACTTTGTGTAGACTGATTATGCCTACGCGAGACGCGTCGCCCACAAAACTGGTTGAAAAGCATATTGACCGCAGATGATGCGGGGACGCTTCGCCCCCCAATGCCTACTCCCTCACTTCTTGTTTCATGCTTCTTTGGTGCAGAAATAGTGTAGGCAAAATGCAAGACGTGAATGCCTACTTACATTTTGTAACCTGTTGAACTTCAGCGGATTACGCTTTAAGAGTGCAAGCACACGGAATCTTTTGCCGAGAATTTTGCTGTAAGTGCGTGTGCACATACGTACGCGCGAGGCATGGCACAAATAGTGAACAAACTGTTCACTCTTTTTGGTAGAACGATTCTTGCTTCCTATCTTTGCATTAACAACATTAAGATAAGCAACTGAAATTCTGAGATATCAATCCAAATCATTCACTCCATCTACGATATGTACGATTTACCCACATATACCCTTCCTCGCAGAATGCTACTCCTTGTGTTCGCCCTTGTCATGACCATGTCGGCTATGGCAGCAAAGAGAGCACTGCTTATAGGCATCTCTTCCTATCCAGATGTGGCAGAGAAGGGAGCTTCGTGGCAAAAGATACATGGTGCTAACGACTTGACACTGATAGCCCCTATATTGAAACGCCAAGGATTCTCCATCCAGCAGCTTGCCAATCAGCAAGCCACCGCTTCACGCATACGTCAAGCACTCCATGCACTATCGCAACAGACGAAGCAGGGCGACCTCGTCTACATACACTTCTCCGGTCACGGACAGCCCTACGAAGACCTTTCAGGCGATGAGGCTGATGGTTGGGACGAGGCCCTCGTACCTTACGATGCTCAGCGCCTTTACTCAGCACGCTACAAAGGGCAAAATCACATCATCGATGATGAATTGGAAAAAATCGTCACAAGCATTCGTAAGCGAGCCGGCCAGAATGGCTACGTCTATGTGGTGCTCGATGCATGCCACATGGGAGGAGCCAGCCGCGACGAGAGCGAGGCCGATACAGCGCTCTTTGTACGCGGTACGGATCAAGGCTTCTCGCCGCATGGCAAGAAGTATGTGCCGCGCATCGATCGTCGCGGATTTATGCACATAAAGGCATCAACACGGCTCTCAGGCGTATGCTACGTGGAGTCGTGCCGAGCTTATCAATCGAATACAGAGATTAAGGAGCGTGGGCAGTATTATGGTCCGCTTTCCTATTATGTCAGCCAAGCCCTACAGCGCACCACGCTCTCTGTCGATCGCGGATGGCTCTTCAGCGTAGTGAAGGAGATGGCACGCGACCGACGATTGATCAGACAAAACCCCGTAATAGAATCAGACCGATGAATACTTCTCCCTCATTTCACAACAAGGCAATCGACGACTTTGTACATGCAGAATGGAAAAAAGTGCTCGGCTATTTAGGTAAGACCTTCCGGCTGAGTTATGATGATTGTCAGGACGTGTTTCAAGATGCGTTTATCGTGCTTTGCTACAATCTGCGCGAGGGCAAGTATGATGGGACATGCAGTTCTCTCTCTACCTACTTCATCGGCATCTGTCGTAATAAGGCGCTTGAACTTCTGCGCACAAAGTCTCAGTTGTCGTCTCTCGCCGATGTATCATCCCTTCCTCCTCTGACCGACGAAGTCTATAAGTCCGACAAGGTCAGCACGCTCTTAGCCCTCGACGATGCCGACCTTGAAGAAGAAAAGCATCAGCTCGTATGCGACATTGTGAGCAATCTGCCCTCTCCTTGCAACCATCTATTGTGGGGATTCTTTCGCGATAATCTTTCGCTCAAGTCGTTAGCACAGATGTATGGCTATAGTGAGGGCTCAGTCAAGGTGGTGAAGCACCGTTGCTCAGAGAAATTCCGCTCACGTTATCAGAGACTCGTACGAGGTCTCTTCGATTAGTACAAATGCATGGGTAGTTTACGAACAAGAAATACAGTATGGAAAATCCAATAGGCTCAGACGCAATCAGCCAAGACACTCTCATAGATCAATATCTTAAGGGGAAAATGACTCCAGAGGAAGAACATCGCTTCCTCGAACAGCTACAAGGCTATGTCCAGCTTAAGCAGCGTGCCGTAGCCATGGCTCGTATGATCAAGGCCATGGAGACTGTGGGCAGAAGACGAGATAGCGAGTTGCGACAGGAGTTGTCTGCAGCCGCAGCCGACGCCAGCTTGGGAGAAAAACTCAAGCAGGCTACCAATCCACTATTCTCGCCAGCAGAGAATGCTATGCCTGCCATGGCTCGCAAGAAAGATGATCGTGCGTGGGCCTCCGCGAACAACTCCAGGTCGTGGCGTCGTCGCATCCTTACCACATTGTCTGCTGCGGCAAGCATCATAGTCTGTCTGTGGGGCGGCTATAGTGTCTACGATAATTATCGAGTGCGAAGCCTGAGTCAAGAATATTTGGCTTACTTCCCATCATCGACCTATACTCGAGGATCAGCTGGTCCTGCAGAGCAGGAGGTAGCACAACTCTACAGCATGATAGCCGAGGGTAGGGTAGATGATAACACCCTTGTGAGGCTTCGCGAGTTGTGGATGCTGTCCCAGCAAGACGTCTACAACGACTATACTGATTATTCCCTACAGATAGGCTGGATGCTTGCCAACGCTTATCTTCGCGACAATAAGAAGTCGGAGGCCATACAAGTGCTCACATCCCTCATCCGTCAAGCTTCGCCCGGCTCTGCTATGGCTTTGAAGGCTCAAGAATTAAAGAGTAGGATAGAGAAGCTTTAGGGGAAGATTCTCTTAATTGGTAGAGTAATACTGGAGGTCGACGCGTCTCGCGTCGGCATTCACATAAAATATCAATATCAGTGATTTGCGCTTCGCGCTTGTCTTGAACATTAATGCCCATTAATTGGACATTAATTATTCATTAATAATTCTCTTCTGCATGATTTTGGTCATGAATTCCCATGAATTAATCATGAATTTCTTAGTACAATGATATTTGTTGAAGAATTAATGGATAATTCATGGTAATTCGTGACTTTCCATTGCTGTCAGCCAGTACCGGGGGCGACGCGTCTCGCGTCGGCATTCACATAAAATATCAATATCAGTGATTTGCGCTTCGCGCTTGTCTTGAACATTAATGCCCATTAATTAGACATTAATTATTCATTAATACTTTCCTTCAGCTTTGCTTAGGTCATGAATTCCCATGAATTAATCATGAATTTCCTTGCATGATGATTCCTGTTAGGGGTTAATGAAGAATTAATGGATAATTCATGGTAATTCGTGACTCTCCAAAACTTTCAGCCAGTACCGGGGGCGACGCGTCCTCGCGTCGGCATCATTCATGATTCAAGAAGTAAGTTCATAGAAACTCACTTCTTATTTGAAAGGGATAAGCTACTTGATGCCGACGCGAGGACGCGTCGCCCCCAGTATTGGCTGAAAAGACCTCTGTGTAGACTACTTAATGCCGACGCGAGGACGCGTCGCCCCCGGTATTGGCTGAAAAGACCTCTGTGTAGACTACTTAATGCCGACGCGAGGACGCGTCGCCCCCGGTATTGGCTGAAAAGACCTCTGTGTAGACTACTTAATGCCGACGCGAGGACGCGTAGCCCACAGAACTGGGTGAAAGAGTCCTTTTCCCTTAATCAATCAAGATAAATGGAGCCCAATAGTAAGGGTTGGAAGCACCATGAGTGATGAGATATTCTTGAGAGCGGAGCAAGCATTCGCGCGGTGAGAGTCCGGTGGAGAGCAGACGATAAAATTCTGTCATAAACGTCAAGGTGACGTCATCGCTTACCTTCCACAGCGTCATCAGCAGTGAGCCTGCACCAGCTTGCTTGAAGGCACGCTGTAGCCCCCATATGCCATCGAGAGCATCTATACGTCCAAGTCCCGTTTCACAAGCCGAGAGCACCACGAGCCGTGTGCCGGAGAGATCGAGCCGGGCTATCTCGTCGGCGGTAAGGATACCATCCTCTGTGCCAGGAGGCACACGCTTCCCTTGCCAAACATGGTTGGCTCCAGCGAACGCTAATCCGCTCCAAAGAAGCGAAGTGCTGTTGGGAGTGATGCTAAGTCGATTGAGCAAGAAAGGGCTACTCACATATTGCTGCATGGTGTTGATCGTAAATCCGTGTGTGGCTATATGAACCACTTGTGGTGAATGTCCACTCATGCGCTTGAAAGCCTCTTCCGTGGCAGCAGTGTCGGTAAAACATTGCAATGTGAGTCCGCTCTGCTGAGCAAATAGCTGGCTGATGTTCTCTACTTCTTTTGCTGTGCCAGGTATCGGTTGCCAACTTCCGCGCAGCGTCTCTCCGCGCTGGTTAAGCATGGAGGTAATGTCTGTGCTCGGCGAAAGCAGACTGTCAGTAGGAGCGTGTGTTGGCATCTGAGCGCACGAGAGATTGAATGCAGGATTGCCAAAGGCTGTAAGGCTCTCGCATCTAAACGCTTCTCGGGTAAGAGAGATGTTGAGGGGCGAGGAAACTCTGACGAGGGCGGTCGTCTGCCGTAATCGGCGCTTTTTGCCGTCCATTAGCGCATTGAAGTTGAGCTTTGAGAGTTCGCCCGTTGTTGTGAAGTAGATGCGTCGTGCACCTTTGAGCTGAGGCAGCAGTGGCTTCCACAGCAGATTGTATAGCTTCTGAGCATTGGGAGCGGCATAGACGTTCGAGATGACCTCAGGAGTAAGAAGAGCTTTGCTGTATAGATCGTCAATGCTATCTGCTTCTCCGAGATCGATGAAGCAAGGCCTTTCCTGATGGGGGCGTACGATGTAGGCTGCGTAGCGACGTTGGGAAGAATAATCCTTTATATCCACCCTTACGTGACTACAGAACATCACGTAGGCTTCGTCCCTTTGAAGTGAATCCCTTGTCTGAACGTAAGAACCGATGCGGGCATTCATTTTTGATAAGAAGGTGCTATCGTTACGCAAGGTTTCCTTCTCACCATCAATGATTAAGCGCCGCAGAGAGTCTTGCGACCAAGAGGACAGATCGTGGGCGCTGATGGCTTGCTTCAGAGAGTCGAGATGGAGTGTGACGTGCCGATTGTTTCTCAGTGTGCGGTTGGCAGCAAGGGAAGCGTGGCAAGCGAAAAGATTGGCATCAAATGCCTCTTTTGTAGAGCCTGGCACAGCTTGGGCTGCCCCATTATTAATCATGGCAAGCAACCAACCCCGATTTTTTAGGTACTCTTCTCGTTCTACCTCTGAAGACCGTGTCACCACGCTCTCCACGTCGTGATAAGCCAGTACATTGTAAGCGTGCAGACAGTCTAATGCTTTGTCGGTCTGATTGCGATGTATATAGAGGAAGAGAAGTTCTTGCAGAATGTTTAGCCGAAGGTCGGGCGAAACGGATTTAATACTTTCTAAGAGAGCAATCGCCTTGTCGTATTGATGCTCTGACAGATAGGCTTCAGCCAGATTGTTGACCGCGTAATCGTAGATCGAGGCCAATGAGTCGGGCGAGACTTCTTCTACCAATTGCTCAAAACAGCGTGAGGCTTCCTTCGCCCTCTGTTGTTTCAGAAGAATCACGCCATGCAGATTGAGGAAGTGATAGTATCCCCAGTATTTCGACAGATTGTACTGCGCTATGATTTCCTCCATGGTCTCGAGAGCTTCGTCGCTGTAGAGCTTTGCTCGTAGAAGTTCGTTGCGCGATAAATAGATGAGGCTTAGGTTGTAGCAAAGCATGCAATAGTCTGCGCTGTAATCATTGACTGCATTATACATCGTCCGTGCTTGTAGGGCATAATGCAACGCTCCGTCATAATTGCCAATCTCTATGAGCGTGCGTACCTTCATACACCATAGTAAGCGTGTATAAGGAGTGTTGGCAATGCTGTCGCGCTGATTGAAGGTGTGCATGGCATCGCTAAGGAGCATTTCCTGTTGGTCGTATTGCTGAGTTCGGCCGTAATATTCTGTAAGCGTTTGTATGGTCAGCATGTAGGATTGCTTTACATCGTTGGTCCAGGCGGCACCGCTCTCCACTTCTGCCTTTACTTTAAGAAAGGTATCCACATCGCGGAAGTCGTTGTGGTTGATGCTCAAGGCTGTTTGACGTAAAGACTCGATGCTTGGCAACGACTGCGAATGAAGCAACGCGGGGAACGAGAGTAAGGCTGTAAGCAAGAGGGTTAGGATTTTTCGCATTCTTTCAAGTATTGAGTGGTAAGGGCATTTTCTTGTCCAGTGAGTTTCTTAAACAGATTGTTGGCTCTTTTCAGCATAGTGATGGCCTCCTTTTTCTTTCCACACAGCATGAGTGCTCGGCCGTAATTGTGCATGATGGTGGGCAGGAGGTCGGCATTCTCCTCCTTCTGCAGATTGCGTTCTTGTTCGGTGAGAAGCCTCTTGAGCAGACTGCGGGCATCGACGGCTCTGCCCGTGCGGATGTAGCATACGGATAGCATATTGGGTATCTCCAGATAGGAACGCCCCGCTTCTTCCTCTTGATGAGTCAAGTAAAGTTCATAGTAAGGAATTGCCAGCTGGAAGTGCTCTCCACTATAAGCCCCATTACCTATTTGGCGATAGAGCATGCAGAGCGGATAGTAAGCGTTGCGACATTCCTCATACAAGCGGATGGCTTGCGGAAGTAGCGATGTGAGTTTGGCGGTGTCGTTCTCTTCAGCAAGAATTTGCAGATAGCGCGAGGTGCTCCCCAGCACATTCTCGTTGCATTTCAGGTGCGGAGCTAACTGCATCACCTCTTTGTATAACGGTTTTGCTTCCTCCTTCCGTCCCAGATTAAAGCTCAGTACGAGCGCTTTAGAGTAGACCAACCGAGCATAATCTTCGCTATAGATGCCTATAGCCGTCTTTGCCTCAGCGATGAGCTTGTCGTAGGCAGGAAGGCACTCCTCGAACTGATTGTTCTTACGCATTTCGAGTATTTGCATTTCTCCATGGGCCATCAGCGATTGGTAATTGTCGTCAGCAGCGACCTCGCTCTGTGGTGCAAAGGCAAGCTTGTCACTCTCTTCTGCAAGCAAACTGTCGCCCTGCAACTGTAGCGCAAAGTGGAGTCCTTGAAGGATGTAGGACCTAACTTCCCGCAGATCTTCCTGATCGTTACACCGCAGCAACCCCCTCCTATAGTATTTCTCAGCCGTACGTCCATCCCCAAGAATCAAGTAAGAATTGCCAATCCAGCAGTAAGCCATAGCATAGTAGGGCCCTTTTAGGTATCGCTGATCACACATTGAGATATATTGTTTGTAGTATTTGATAGCCTCCTGGTATCTATGCAGGCCATAATTTGTACAAGCCCTGCACCATGCCAAGCTAATGCGAACCGTATCGTTGGGGCTATCTTCACACGTACTGATTATCGGCTTGAGTTGATCTGAAGCTTCGGTATAACGCTTTTGATTGATCAGCGTCATAATCGAATCGAGCTTTGCGCTCACATTCTTCTGAGCGGAAAGTGGTGGTGCTGAGAGCAAGAGCATTAGTAAAGTTAGGAAGAACTTATTCATAGTGCTGACCTTTAAGTGCTTATTGTGAAAGATGTGTTATCTACGATACGCTAATTTCTGCATTTATTCCGACATGACCAACTCTCTCAGCGTTATAATTTAGGTAGTGAATAGAAAGAATATACGCCAGAAAGGCGTAATAGAATTCAAGTTTCGGATTTAGAATGGGCGGGCTGAATCCGAAACTTGAATTTACTGATTTTGCAAATCGGGCTTTCAGCCCGCTGATAGGTTATCAATGCCTCGCGATTTACTTCTATACGCGCACGTGCTTGTTTTACTTTTGTTACAAAAATTAAGCGAAGCACTTCTGAATTGCCAATGTGTAGAGTAAAAGAGGCAATTATGTTGTTAATTATTGCACGCCCCATAGATATTTGTTTCATTATGTAACAATAATCCCGTAAAAAAGATGTAATTTTGCAGTGTTTTAGACCAATAAGTGTAGTATTCTTGTTATCAACGAAAGCTTAAAAAATAGTTAGACTGTATAATCGAGTCTTCTACACTTTTAACAACTTGCTTCTGTTTAGAACAAGTTTTGCTGCGAATGAATAAAGATAGCGGCAACCAAAGAGCTAATCAAGAGCTCCACGGCGCAGGGGTTACACCTTGTGCTCTCCCCGAAGGTAAGAGTTTGGAAGGAACGGACTTTGTACAAAAAGGGGTGTCCACCCATTGTGCCTTGAATTCTGCGATAAACAATGTCTCAGCCTTTAAAATTACCCCCCCCGCTACCGAGCATTGGTATGCGCTTAGGGCGACCTATGGCCGTGAGAAAGTAGCTCACGACTATCTTGTATCAAAAGGAGTGGAAGCTTTCTGCCCTATGCAGAAAGTAACGAAGCTCGTTAATGGCAAACGCAAAACGCTGTATGTATCGCGTTTGCCAAATATATTTTTTGCATACGGCACTGAAGAGGTTATCAAATCGTATGTCTACGACAATGTAAATTTGCCCTACCTTCGTTTTTACTATCGTCATCAACACTCAGACAATCGCATCAAACGCATTCCAATGGTCGTCCCAGACGACCAGATAGCTACCTTAAAGGTAATTTGCCAAGCCGAAGCCGAAGATGTGATTCTCGCTCCTTTCAACATTCACAAGTTTAGTACCGGACAGCTTGTACGCATCGTCGATGGTGAGTTTAAGGGAGTTGTTGGCAGAGTGGCACGCTACCATGGGCAAACTCGCGTAGGCTTATACATTGATGGTCTGCTAACCATGGCCACTGCATATATACCCAAAAATTTTATTCTACCAATTAAGGAAAGCAATGAATGATCATTAGGCTTTTATAATTAGATTACATGATATTATGTGTCCTGTAAGGATTGATTTGAAAGCCTGCTTAGCAATTAATTAAACCGAATATTGCCTATAAATTCTGTATATTCTATTCTACTTTATGAAACAAAACTACTCGTTAAGAAATAGTATAAAAGTTTTTGTACTCTTGCTCGCTGCTATATGCTTTGCATCGTGTAATGTTCCTAAGGATATCACCTATTTCCAAGATTCAGATAGACTCAACGGCATGGCATTGCAAACCGAACAACAACTGCGCTTACGCCCAGAGGATAAAATAAACATCGTAGTGAATAGTTCGAACCCAATGCTCGAAAAGCAGTTTACCTTAACGACGACCAATAGCAGATACATCCTTGGCTCGTCTGTCCAGCCACAAACAAACGCCTCGGGCAGCAACAGCAACTCTCAAATGGTGGCATATACGGTAGACGAACAAGGCACCATAGATTTCCCGATTCTTGGTAAAATATCTGTTGGAGGCAAGACACGCAAACAAGTGGCACAGTACATTCAAGACCGCTTAATAGCCCGCGAACTTGTAAGCGATCCTATCGTTACTGTAGAATACGTAAATATGGGTGTAAACGTATTGGGCGAAGTGAGTAAGCCAGGGCATATCGATATCAACAAAGACCACTTCACCATTGTTGATGCACTGTCGTATGCGGGCGATCTTACTATCAACGGCAATCGTCGAAACGTATTGGTAACGCGTAATGTGGATGGCGAGAACCAAGTATATCACCTTGACATGACCAACATGCAATCGGTACTCAACTCACCAGCCTACTATTTGCAACAAAACGACCTCGTGTATGTATCGCCCAATAACAAGCGTAAACGCGAGTCGAACGCAACAGGCAACACGTTCAACAATCCATCTATTTGGATTTCGATAGCATCGCTTCTCACCACTATTACCGCACTGATTATCAAATAATGAAAATGGATAATATAGAATCTACACGCAAAACATCGAAAGATGACTTTATAACCATTCCCGACCTTTGGCACATCTGTGTGGCACATTGGAATTGGTTTGTTGCATCATTAATAATATGCCTGGGCATAGCGTGCTACTATTTGGCAGTTTCGCCCAAAATCTATACACGCTCCGTCTCGGTGCTTGTAAAGCAAGAAACGCAGGGCAAAACTACCAGTAGTAAGAACAATAATGACAACGACTTCAATGACATTGGCCTTGTCAGACAGAATACCAATGTGGCAAACGTAGAACGCCAATTTACATCGCTTCAGGTGCTTGTAGAAGTGGCGAAGCGCACTTTGCACCCGCGCAACGATCGCGATGCACTCCACATGGCTGAAAGCATCAAGAGAAGACTCAAAACAAATATTGAAAACGACAAGTCGACCATTATCAATATTGAATATTCTGCTCCATCAACCGTCGAGGCAGATCGCGTGCTGAATGCTATAGTTGCCGTATATAATGAGCAATGGATGGAGGATAATAACCTAATTGCTGTAAACAGTTCGCACTTCATCGAAGACCGCTTGCGACTGCTCCGAAAAGACCTTGGCAACATTGACGATAGTATATCCCGGTTTAAGAAACAACACAACATTACCGACCTTGAGCACGTTTCCGACATCTATTTGCAGCAACAAAGCGAGTCGGATGCCGACATTATGCGCCTTTCCAGTCAGCGCTCGATGGCGCAATTTATCTATGATATCTTAAAGTCAAAGGCAAAGAATCGACAATTGCTCCCCACTAACACGGGATTAAATAACGTGTTGCAAGAGCAGATTAACCATTACAATAGCATGTTGCTGCAACTGCAAAATAGCCTTACAGCCACCTCCTCGCAAAACCCTCTCATCATGAAGCAAGAGGCAGAACTGGAAGAACTCAGACACAACATACTGCTGACCATCGAAAATCAGATAAAAGTATTGGGCATACAAATAGATGCTTTGCAAGGGTACAACGAAGAGGCAAGCTCAAAGATTAGTTCAAACCCTAACCAAGCCAAACACCTGGCAAGTGTACAACGCGAGCAAAAGGTAAAAGAGAGCCTTTACCTCTATTTGTTGCAGAAAAAAGAGGAGAATCAAATCAGCCTAACTTATTCGTCGAAAAATACGCAGATGATTGATATGCCTCATGGTAGCGATATGCCGACCTCGCCTAAAAAAACGCTTGTGCTATTCTCAGCCATCTTGTTTGCCCTTATTGTTCCTACCGTCATTCTCTTTACGCGTGAAAGCCTTGATAGCTCGGTGCGCTGTAAGGAAGATATAGAACACCGCACATCGCTCTCACTCATCGGCGACATACCTCTCTATCTGCAAAAGAACAAACGCAACCTCATCGACATGCTCTTTGGTAGAAGAAAATCCAACAAGATCAAGTTGGTGGTTGAACCAGACAAGCAGGATGTAGTGAATGAGGCTTTTCGCTATGTGCGCTCCAATTTGGAGTTTATGACGACCAATCGTAGCACCAACAATGTGTATATCGTCACCTCTAATTATGAAGGATCGGGTAAAACGTTTATTGCGGTAAACCTTGCGGTTTCGCTTGCCATTGTAGGCAAAAGGGTATTGCTCATTGATGGTGACTTGCGCCATGCATCAGCATCGCGCGTTTTCCATGCCAAGAACAAAGGCTTAGCAGACTACTTGGCAGAACAAGAGACCGACTTCGACAACTTGCTCTATAATTCTGAAAAATACGACACACTCGATGTGATGCCAGTAGGTACTATTCCCCCCAATCCTACAGAGCTTCTCTCAAACAAGCGTATGCAAACGCTTATCGATAATATGCGCTCGCAATACGACTTTATCCTCATCGACTGTCCGCCGGCCGAAGCTCTTGCCGACACCAGCATCATTGAGCAATATGCCGACCGCACCTTGTTTATTATGCGAGCTGGCATATTTGACCGTCGCAACATATCCGACCTTGACGCTGACGTAGAAAACGGCAAATTCAAGCACATGTCCATCATTCTTAATGCTACCCGACTGGGCGGACGATATGGCTATCGCTATGGCTACCGCTACGGCTATCATTATGCTTATCACTACGGCAAACATTATGGCGGATATTACAACCGTACAAATAGCAAAGGCTAAATATATATAGCATCATATTAGGGGCATCATTCTCTAAGTTTCCCATCCTCGCAACATGGACAACGCTAACAAGCGCATAGCTCGCAACACCATCTACATGTATGTGCGTCTGCTCAGCACGATGGTGATTGGACTTTATATTTCGCGTTTGGCACTTAGCATTCTCGGAGTGTCAGACTATGGGCTTTATGCAGTTGTTGGCGGTGTGTTGGCAGTGTTTACCTTTATCAGTGGCTCGCTTGCAAGCGCCACCAGTAGGTTCTTCAACATTGAGATGGGCAAGCCTAATGGCGATGTGAATGCTTCGTTCAACATTAACCTTACGCTTCATATATGCTTTGCCATCATAGTGATGCTATTGGCCGAAACTATTGGGTTGTGGTACGTATACAACCACCTAAACGTGGCAGACAATAAGCTCGATGATGCCGTATTTGTATATCACATTAGCATGTTTACGGTGGGGCTGGGCATTATCAACACGCCCTATCAGAGTCTGCTGACAGCCCACGAACAATTTCGATTTATGGCCATAGTCGACATTGCTAATTCGCTGCTTCGCTTGGCTTGCATTTTACTGCTAACGCTTGCTCCCGCCAATCATTTACGCTTTTACAGCATCATCTTTGCCCTCACCACCATCAGTAATTTTGTGGCGTACCATTGGGTGGCATACATACGTTGGCGCAACATTATACGGTTTAGGTTTGTACGTGGATGGAAGCGCTACAAGGCCGTGCTCGCTTTCAACAATTGGAACCTGTTGGCTACAATGGCATACGTGGCAAATTCTTCTGGATGCGACCTTCTCTTAAATGCTTTTTTTGGCACTGTGATGAATGGAGCTTTTGCTGTAAGCAAAACGGTAAAGCAGAGTATTGCCAACTTTACAGGCAACTTCGACAATGCCTCGGCTCCTCAGATCATACAATCGTATGCTGCTGGCGATAAACCTCGCTACACCTACTTGTGCAACAAGATAGGGCGCATAAACATCCTAACCTTTGAGTTTATCTGCTTTCCGCTGCTCATCGATTTAGGCTTTGTCTTAAAACTATGGTTGGGACATGTGCCTGATGGTGCATTCCAACTCACTTACTTAAGCGTGATACAAGGGGGCATTTCGCTTACATGCGGTGGTATCTACAATCTAATCAATGCAACAGGCAAGATTAAATGGTTTAAGATCAACGTTAGCTTTTTCTTCATCATTTGTCTTCCCATTGCTTATGGACTGTTTAAAATAGGTTTCCCTCCATACACCATATTGGTGCTTTTCATCATAGCCGATATCATCCAACGGGCTATCCAATTGGTGTTAATGCACTATCTGTTAGGCTTTAACTCGCTATCTTATGCAAAAGAGGCATACGTCCGCCCTTTGCTCATTGCCCTCATTGCGAGTATAGGTATATATGCCTACTCTTTATGCAACGTAACAGCCCCTTGGGGGCGCGTCATAGCCATCTTTGCTTGTGCTATATTCAACACGATGCTCATTTACTTTATTGGGCTTACGCGCAACGAACGAAGCAAGATTGTCAAGGCATGCTATGCAAGATTACACTGGGAAAATAGTTAGGTGATGCTTTATTACTCTATTTGATGTCCACAAAGCCCATGCGCATATTGTTCATCACACATACGAATAGCCTTGACGGAGCCAATCGAAGTTTGCTGCAACTTGTGATAGAACTACGTAGCAATCACCACGTAGAACCTATCATCGTTTGCCCACGCGATAAGCATTCGCATGTGCTAACCGATGTCTATTCAAAAGCGAACATTAAGTGCATTGCAATGCCCTTAGTGTGGTTTAAACTTGCAGAGCACATATCACCCGTTAGAAGGCTTTTGCTTGCCATCTCTTTCCTATTACACAATCTTTATCTCATCTACAAGTTGAGAAATGTTCGGTTTGACATGGTCCACTCCAACACAAGTGTGATAGACATGGGTGCATATCTCGCCATGTGGAGAGGTGTACCTCACGTGTGGCATCTGCGAGAATTTGGCTTTGAAGACTTTGGAATGAAATCTGTATTGGGTAGGCGATACGAACAATGGATATACAAAAAGTGTGCATACGGCATAGCCATTTCCCAAGCTATTGCACGCAAGTATAAACCAATTTTCGGTAAACGCTTACGCCTTATATACAACGGCATTGCTCCTAAAAGCGAATTGTTACAAGCTGCTCACAATAATGATATACTGACATTCTGCATTGTAGGCAGAATAGAACCGAACAAAAATCAGATGGAGGTTTTGAAAGCTTGTCAGTTGCTGAAACACGAGCATAATTGTACGTTCAAACTTTTAGTTGTAGGATCTGGCAATGTAGCTTATACTGAAAAGTTGAAGAAATATGTGGCCGACAACGACTTAGAGAGCAATGTGATATTTACAGGTTTTCGCAACGATATACCCGAAGTGCTGAGTAAGTGTGATGTGGGATTAACTACATCAACAAACGAGGCGTTCGGACGCATCACAGTAGAGTATATGATGCAGAACCTTGCAGTCATTGCCTCCGACAATGGAGCCAATCCCGAAATTATCAATGATGGCGATACGGGGTTGCTTTATCACTTAGGCGAAGCAAAACAATTAGCATGTAAAATGCACATGCTTATTGCAGATAACGAATTACTTCAGCGCCTTGCTCGCAACGGCAGACAATACGCTTGTAAGTACTTCTCGTCGGTGAAGAACTCTGATAGCATCTACCTCTTATATAAGACTTTAGTTAAAGAATAAATAGTACCTGTTTGAACAATGAGCAACATACGCGCCATAGCTTTTTATCTTCCACAATTCTATCCTACTCCTGAAAACGACAAATGGTGGGAACCAGGGTTTACTGAATGGACTAATGTGGCGAGCGCAAAGCCTTTCTTCAAAGGACACTATCAACCTAAGTTGCCGCGCGATTTAGGTTTTTACGACTTGCGGGTACCGGAAACGCGTGAGCGACAAGCACAACTGGCACGTGAGGCAGGTATTGAGGGCTTTTGCTATTGGCACTACTGGTTTGGCAATGGTAAGCGACTACTTTCTGAAGTGTTCGATGCTGTGGTCAAAAGTGGTGAGCCCGATTTCCCTTTCTGCCTGTGTTGGGCTAACCACTCGTGGTATGCCAAAACATGGAAGCCTGGTGCTCCCAACAAATTGCTCATGGAGCAAACCTACCCTGGAGTAGAGGACTATGAAGCACATTTCATGCACATGTTGCCAGCATTCAAGGACAAAAGATACATTAAGGTTGATGGTAAATTGCTATTCGGGGTATTTATGGGTTCGGACATTCCTGATTGCAAATTGTTCTTTGATACGTGGAATCGACTGGCAGCAGAAAATGGATTAGAAGGCTTCTATTTCTTCTCATTAGCTCAAGGGCAGGAACGCGTTGACAAGCTAAAAGGTCTTGGTTTCGACAGCATTGTCGCTGATGCATATCTCAGTGTTGTTCTGGAAATTCCTCACATCATACGAAAAGTCAGACGTATGTTCCATCGCCCCGTTGTGGTGAAATACCCCCACTATATACAAAGGGCGCTTGAGTTTTTCAAACGCAATAATACGTGTACTCCTTGCATCCTTCCAAACTATGACCATACACCACGAAGTGGATTCAGAGGAGAATTGTTGCAAGACAGTACACCTGAGGACTGGAATAAACTTTGCCGTATGACCAAAGAATACATACAACACAACGATGCCATCGACAATCTTCTATTTATCAAGGCGTGGAATGAATGGGGGGAGGGCAATTACCTTGAGCCCGACCGACGTTGGGGTAAGGCATATTTAGAAGAGACGGCTAAAGCACTGAAATAAATTCGACAAAAGTTCTTCATCAGCATAACATAAAAAACATTTTCTCCTCAGAACAAAATGCGCAATTTTCCTAAGATATCCATTGTAACAGTGACCTATAATTGTGTGGACACAGTGGAACAGACAATTTGCAACGTGCTCAAGCAGACTTATCCCAACATAGAGTATATTGTGATAGACGGGGCAAGCACAGATGGTACAAAAGAAGTAATTGAAAAGTATGCCGACAAGATTGCCTATTGGATATCTGAGCCCGACAAAGGTATCTATGATGCTATGAATAAGGGTATAAAGGTAGCTACTGGAGAATGGATACTATTCCGCAATTCTGGAGATTATTTCATCAAGCAGTCCACAGTGGAGGATGTTTTTGAATGGTATGAAGACCATGGCGAAGAAATTATAACAGGGGGAATGAGAGAGTTTGAACATAATGGTTACTTTGATTCATTCCCTCACGCGACATCATCTGAAAAGTATTGGGATAAAGCACGCTTTCCCCATCCTGCCACCTTTATAAGGTGCCAAGTACAGAAACAAAATCTGTACCCAGAAGACCTAAAGATTGCAGGTGATTTCTATTTCTTCTGCAAGATGATGATACAAGGTTGTAGGAGTGTATGCTATCCTCATGTCATAGCCTTGTTTGATGGTGAAACAGGTGTTTCTACGAAAAATCGCCAACAGTCATTTAAGGAAATATTGTACGTAATCCAACTTTTTGGGGCCTCGCCAGAAGATTTGCGTAATTTGAAAAAAAAATACAGACGAGCATGTTGGTTATGCGTGCTTTTGAAATACATTAAAAAGAATAGAATGCTTAATCGTCTGTACCGTAAGGTCAAATATCCCAATTGGACATCCATGCCTCTGGAGCAAATTCTATCCCAAATATAATGTGGGTAGGGGCTTCAAATATACGCACTTGTTATAACACAAGATGCGATATAACAAATCACATTGGCTAAAATAATAAGCATTGCGTAATGCCGATAAAACTCGATAAATACATACTGCTATTCGTTCCATTCTTCTTGCTCTTCTACTCAGAAAGCCTCAATATAGGTGGAGTGACCATTTCGCAGTTATGGAAAATGCCATTATTAATATATCTCATTTACTATCTGTTTCAATATAGGCACAAACTCTCTCCTGCTTGGACACAAGGATATTATTGGCTTTCGTTGAAACATTTAGTAAACTCAGGTGGCATCAATTACCTTTTTAGCAATATTCAGACGGGTATATCGTTTCTGTTTCTCCCTTTATTATTTAATTATTTCCAGAATAAGTTTAATAAAGAGAATGTAGAGAAAATGCTATTATGCATAAGCCAGTACTTTATATTGACAAATATCCCCTTCTTGTTCTTCAATCTCCAAACTCAAGAATCTGGAAACACTTATGGTGATGATGTTGTAGCCTATACAGGTATTTTCCAAAATCAACATGCCATGTCATGCATCATGGGCATTTGTATTATCGTGTTACTATACTTTTTCAAGAGAGCTTTCTTTAAGAGTTGGCCTATCCGAATATACAATGCCCTATTGCTAATCATGGCTGCTTATGCTATGTATCTTGGTTTTGCACGAACGGGATGGGTAATGTGCGGATTGGGTATAATTGTTTTATTTTTGCCAAGGAACGTAAATGCCAAGCAATGGGTAGGCATCATAACTACAGCGATAGTGCTTAGCGTGGGCTTCACTTTTATGATGGTTACTAATAAAAATTTTCACGATCGTGTCCTTGATATCAACATCAAAACAGGCAAGCAAGAAAAACTCGGCTCAGGACGAGGTGTATATATTGCCAACGCATTAGAACTTTATGCCTCAGGAAATGCTTTTGAGTTAGCTTTCGGCAAGTCTATGACCGATCTAAAAGAATATGAATACCAAAAGACAGGGATGCGTATTTATGCCCACAATGGGTTTGCCACATTGCTTGCAACAGATGGAGCTATAGGCGTTTTGATAAAGCTCATATCTATGACTCTTTTATTAGCTTTCATTATTAAGAGGAAACATTGCCACACTTATAATGCAGCGTTAGCATTTTGGATGATGAACCTATCCTTTCAACTGACGCAAGGTGGGCATGTGTTCCATTCCGACCTACTATATGCACTGACATTCTGTATGTTGCAATTTGAATCTGAAGAAAAATGTGTAGAATACTCGGAAGCATAAATAAGCCATTTGGATACGATGTACTTGACACCATCAAGCATGGAGGTCCTGATGCTCAAAACATTGTTACGATAAAGTCGGCCTACGATAGAGAGGTGACTTTAGGGCATACCAGACTGTCTATCGTAGATCTGTCTGATGCAGGTTCTCAACCCATGACCACACAAGATGGTAGGTTTACAATCATATTTAATGGTGAAATATACAACCATAAAGAGTTAAGGAAGAATATAAGGTTTCAGAACTTTAGAGGACATTCGGATACTGAGACCTTGCTATATTATTTAGCAGAGCATGGCATTGATGGGCTCTCACATCTGAATGGCATTTTTGCTTTTGCCTTGTACGACAATATAGAAAAGACTGTTCTGATAGCAAGAGATCCTTTTGGAGTAAAACCTTTATACTACGCTGTAAATGGTACTTCTGCCGTTTTCTCCTCGGAGATACGCCCCATAAGGAAACTTATTTCAACCTCAGTAAATGTTGAGGCTATTTCTCTATTCTTGAGTATGAGGCATTTGCCATCTCCCTATACGATGTTCAACGAAATAAATAAAATGCGTCCTGGACATTATGGTATAATAAGATTGGCCGAAGAGAGCCTGCAGATTCAAGTATTCCCTTTCATCTCCAAATCCGCTCAGCAAATCAGCATTACTTTCGATGACGCAATTGAAGAGTATGGGCGACTTGTTAAGCAAGCAATCACTCGCCAAATGATGGGGGATGTTGATGTAGGTGTACTCTTGAGTGGAGGCGTTGATAGCGCATTGGTAGCAGCCATAGCCTCTCGTTCTACTTCCAAAAGGATGAAAGCCTTTACAGTCGGCTTTGAGAACGACTGTATGGAAAACGAAATAGACCTTGCCAAGGAGACGGCAAATATACTGGACCTGGAGCAACATGTTGTAACTATCAACGAGAACGATTACTTCAACGACTTTGAAAAATGCTGCAGAATCGTAGAAGAACCCATTGGGGCGGATTCTACGATTATGATGTATCACTTGTCAGAACTGGCCTCACAACACGTCAAGGTGGTCTTAACGGGACAAGGAGCTGATGAACCTTTAGGTGGCTACTTTAGATACCAGGGAGAATATATCAGAGAACAACTGCCATCCTTTGTCTTTAAGGTGTTAAAGAGACTTGTACCATTGCTTGGCATAAAAAATCAACAACTCTTGCGTGGCGCAAGATCGCTTGCCATCAATGATGATATAAAGAGAATCTTCAACTCATATGCTGTATTCACAGAAGATGAGATATTTAAGCTTTCAGGGCTAAGACTTGGCAATAAAAGTGAAGAGTTGGTTAGATACTTCAACAATTTGCTTTGCCGAAAGGAACAAAGTGCATTGCAGAGAAGCCTTATCATTGACTCACACATGGATTTAGCAGACAATCTGTTGATATATACAGACAAGTTGTCTATGAATTTTGCATTAGAGACAAGAGTCCCCTTGCTTGACTTAGAACTTGTAAGATTTATCGAATCTTTGCCTATTGAGTACAAGGTCAGATTTAGAAAAGGAAAAGTCATTCACAAGGCTTTTGCTAAAAGCTATTTGCCCGAGACAATAATAAATAGAAAGAAAAGAAGTTTTGCTCCGCCTACTGATGTTTGGTTTAGAGACAAGAAAGATGTACTTCAAGAAAAACTTTATTATGGCAAACTGCCTCAGTACTTAGATAGGCACGAAATTGAAAACAACTTTACAAGTCATTTAAGCGGACATGACCGACGGCTACACCTTTATTTACTATTGGTGCTTAACGAGTGGCTAACAGAAAATGCATAATATACACGCTTGTGATGAAATTGCTTATTGTAACTAACATGTACCCCGATAAGGCAAGGCCTTATAATGGGATTTTCGTGTATGAGCAAGTCGAAGCCATAAAGAGATACCATCCTAACGTGAATGTTGATGTATGCTTTATCGATGGTAGTAAAGGTAAAATAGAATACTTAAAATCTATCTTCAAAGTCAATCATCTAATCAGCAAAGGCTGCTACGATATAGTTCACATCCATTATGGTCTGTCGGGACTTTTCATGCTCTGGCCCTTCCGTAAGAAAGTAAGCACATTTATTACATTTCATGGATGCGATATACAGCCGCAAGGAGATGGAGGTAAACTAACACGATGGATATCTAAGCAAGTTGTTAGAAGATGCAATGGATGTATTGTTCTCAATAATGGTATGCAGAAACTCGTTGATGCCTACTGCAAAAACAATGCTTTAATCCCATGCGCTGTTGATAGCAACACTTTCAGACCTATAGGACAAAGAGGGAAAAACGAAATAGTCCAAATAGTTTTTCCATCAAAGCACAACTATCCAATAAAGAATTACCCATTGTTTGCCGATGTGCTTTCTATACTGCAAAACAAGTACAAGCTACAATGCAACGAGATAGAGTTGAAAGGATTGTCTCGCTCGGAGATAGCTGAGATCTTCAGTAGAGCCGACCTCATGCTCTTGACCTCAAACTCCGAAGGCTCGCCGCAAGTGGTAAAGGAAGCTATGGCTTGCAATCTGCCCATAGTATCCACTCCTGTGGGCGATGTTCCAGAACTATTGAGTGGAGTGAAAGATTGCTACGTGTCTGATAATCATGATGCTGAAGCGCTTGCTTCGTTGGTGATAAAATCTTTATCACACAAGGGAGAAGGCATTAGCGGAAGAGATAAAATAAAGCAATTACAATTAGACGAGAAATCGATAGCCGACAGAATATACAATTTGTATGAAAAGAGTAAACATTAAAGGCATTAATATCTATCCGTTTGTATCGCAGCAACAAATCATAGAATATGCTAACAAAGAGCATGGTATACTCATAGCCATCAACGCCGAAAAGATTGTAAATGCCAATGAGCAGACACGTGCCATTATCAACCGCAATATTGGCTACTGTGATGGTTCGGGTCCGCTCTTGTGCTTGCGGAGCATGGGCTACAAGGATGCTATTAAGGTGGCTGGATGCGAATTGTGGCTTTCGATAATTGCAAAGTACTATCGTGAAAAGACCTTCTACTTTGTAGGAGGAAAACAACAAATCATAGACGAAACCATCGCCAAACTGAAAGAGCAGTTTAAAGGTATCAACATCGTTGGCTATAGAAATGGCTATATCAGTTCTGCCGCAGATCGGCTTAATCTCATTGAAGATGTAGCCCAGAAGAAACCCGATGTGGTGTTTGTAGCAATGGGATCGCCCAAGCAAGAACTTTTGATGGAAGATATGCTAAAGCATCATAGCAATGCCATTTATCAAGGGTTGGGAGGCAGTTTCGATGTTTATACAGGCCACGTGAAGCGAGCTCCCAGGTGGTGGGTGACCCACCACTTGGAATGGGCTTACAGATTGATGCATCAGCCCAGTCGCATAAAGCGACAAGCAAAATTGGTAAAGTTCATGGGATGGATTATGCAACAAAAGCTCCACCCTCATCCTATTGAAGGATGATTAAAGCACAAAAACAATTAACTAGTAACTAAACAAAAATAGAACAACATATATGGTAAACGTTATTGGTTTAGGATATATCGGACTTCCTACAGCACTGATGTTTGCGGCAAATGGTGTAGAGGTCATAGGAACTGACTACAACAAGGACTTGGTGAATAGCCTAAACATGGGGCACACCACGTTTAAGGAAGATGGTCTCGATAAGCTCTTCAGTCAAGCCATTGCTGCTGGCATAAAGTTCTCTACCGAATATCAGCATACACATACCTACATTATTTCTGTGCCAACTCCCTATGATAAAGTATCAAAAAAGATTGATGCGAGCTATGTGATTGAGGCTGTGAAAACTGCCATCAACGTGTGTAAGCCCAACGCTACAATCATTGTAGAGTCTACCATCAGTCCTGGCACAATTGATAAGCAAATACGCCCATTGCTGAAGCAATTTCATAGAGAAGACATTCGCCTGGCACATGCCCCCGAACGCATTTTGCCTGGCAACATGATCTATGAATTGGTACACAATAACCGCACTATAGGGGCTGATAGCAATGACGTCGCGCAACAAATCAAAGAATTATATGCTTCGTTTTGTCAAGGCGAAATTGTAACTACTGACATACAGACTGCAGAGATGACGAAGGTGGTAGAGAACACCTTTAGAGCTGTAAACATTGCTTTTGCCAACGAATTGATGCGCATTTGTCGCCACAACAACATGGATGTGTATGAAATTATACGCATTTGCAACATGCATCCGCGTGTAAACATAGCCTCTCCGGGCCCAGGGGTAGGCGGACACTGCATCCCTATTGATCCATGGTTCTTGGTAGGCGACTATCCACAACTCACGCAGATGATTAGTGCGAGCCTTAAAGTAAATGAGTCGCAACCTGACTTTGTACTTGAACGTATCTGCCAAATTATGCAGGAGAACAACATGACCGATTTGAAGCGTGTGGGACTTTATGGCCTTACTTATAAAGAAGACGTAGACGACTTTCGCGAGTCGCCCTCGCTGCAAATTATCGAGTCGCAACGCAAGCATTTGGCTGAGCCCTTAAAGTGCTATGATCCTTTCCTTGAAAACCACCAAATTGTTGCTTCACAATATGCCGACTTCGACGAATTCCTCAATTCGGTAGACCTCGTAGTTGTGATGACTAAGCACCAGCACATCCAGCAACATTGGGATAAGCTGCAAGGTAAAATCATCCTTGACTGCCACAACATTTGCCCATTGCCCAACGCATATCGTTTATGAAAAAAATAATGCTCGTCTTTGGCACACGCCCCGAGGCCATAAAAATGGCTCCTTTGGTAAAGGCTTTTGAAAGCGACAAAGCGCATTTTAAGACGGTGGTTTGTGTTACAGGACAACATAGAGAAATGCTCGACCAAGTGCTCGGCATATTCCAAATTACCCCTAAGTACGACCTCAACATCATGAAGAAAGGTCAAGACCTTTATGATGTTACCTCGCGCATACTTACAAGTCTGCGTGACGTATTGCAAAAGGAGAAACCCGACGTGGTGTTGGTACATGGCGACACCACCACTTCTATGGCTGCTGCATTAGCTGCATTCTATCAGCAAATCCCCGTGGCACACGTTGAGGCTGGACTGCGCACGCACAACATCCTTTCGCCGTGGCCCGAAGAGATGAACCGCCAAATCACTGCACGTATTGCCTCCTATCACTTTGCACCAACCGTACAAAGCAGAAAGAATCTGCTCGACGAGGGTATCAGAGATGAGCAAATCTTTATTACGGGTAACACGGTGATTGATGCGCTACACTACGTGATGCGTGTGTTGAACATCCCCTCTAAAAGTGCTTCTACAAACAAACGCCTTGTCCTGATAACTGGACATCGTAGAGAGAACTTTGGTGAGGGATTGGAGAACATATGCAAAGCTATCCGTACCCTTGCATGGCAGTTTCCCGATGTGGGGTTTATCTATCCCATGCACCCCAATCCTCATGTTCGTGCGGCTGTTAATGATATATTTGGCATAGCCTCTAATGCCAATCAGGCTCAAAACATACGACTCATTGAACCGCTCAATTACCTCGACTTTGTCCGCTTAATGGCGAAAGCTACCATTGTGCTTACCGATAGTGGAGGCATACAAGAGGAGGCTCCAGCCTTTGGCAAACCTGTCTTGGTAATGCGCAATACTACCGAGCGCCCTGAAGCCATCGAAGCGGGAACAGCCAAACTCGTTGGTGCTGATTACCACAAAATAGTATGCGAGGTATCAGAACTGCTTAACAACGCAGAAGCCTATATGGCTATGAGCAATGCCGTTAATCCCTATGGTGATGGCCATGCTTGCGATCGTATACTTGAAGTACTTAAATAGAAGCAGGCATTTAAAGTATCTTACCTGCTCAACCCATTGAGAAATAAATTATGATAAAAAAGCTGTTACTTGCCCTTATGCTGAGCATAGGGTGCTACTATGCACAAGCTGATCATATCACTACACATTCCAATCCATACAAAAGTCCGCTTTACTTGCAATTGTATGGAGGTATAAACAAGTCGGCTAATGAGCACTTGCCATGGTCGGAGTTTTCAGGGTATCCATGGTCGGGTGGTGTGTTCGTAGGTCTTGGACAGGATTTAAGCTCACTTTGGGGCTGGCGTGCAGCCTTACGTTTCAATCACAACAAAAGCCGAAACGTAGAGAAGTGTGAAAATGCCGACACTTGGGGATGGAACAACTTCGGACTTTTTGGCGATGCCACGTTCGACCTCACTAATGCATTCTCTGCACCAAAAGTAAGCACCAATCGCAGCTTCGATCTAAAGGCTTTTGCGGGTGTGGGAATGGCATATACCTTTGGCTTTGACAATGACGTTCCACTCTCTTATACCAATGCCTATTCGTGCAATAGCCGACTTTTACCAGCTTTTCGGGTAGGACTTGATGCTACATGGAAAGTCGCTCCTAACTGGCGCATTGGTGCAGAACTAAGCCAAACGATGTTTGGTGATGCCTTTAATGGTGTAAAGGCTAATTGTCCATTAGACGGACGCACAAACTTCAAGATTGGCGTAACTTACGTGCTTAGTAAGAGAAAGAAAAAAGAGAAACCGCACGAGCCCATCACCTACGTGAATCGCTTGCGCGATGTTGTGGCTCTGCCCTTTATCATGCCCAATAACGAGGACATAAAGAAGCGCAAACTCTTTGGGCGTGCCTTCCTTGACTTCCCCGTGAACGAAACGGTTATTTATCCCCGCTACCGTCGCAATCCACAAGAGCTTCGCCGCATACGTGCCACCATTGATAGTGCACTCTTCGACAAAACAATTGTCGTTACAAGCATCAGTCTTCATGGCTATGCTTCGCCCGAAAGCCCCTATAGCAACAACACTCGCTTAGCCAAGGGCCGTACGGCTGCCTTGATGGGCTATTTGCAGAAACAATATAAAGTGAGCGAACAACTCTTTCACAACACCTATACTCCTGAAGATTGGGCCAACTTGCGCGGCTTTATTGATAACTCTGACCGTCGCCGTGTGAAGGGTGATATTTGGTATGAAAATGCCTCTGTACTCGAAACGCCCAGGATGCCGGAAGATGTGCTGAAGTATCGCGACGAACTGCTTCGTATCATCGACCTCAATATGGATCCCGACGAGAAAGAGCAGTTGCTGAAGCAAGTGGGTGGTGGCGCCCCCTACAAGTGGTTGCTACAGCATGTCTACCCCGGACTGCGTCATACCGACTATATCATAGAGTACATTGTTCGCAGCTATCCTATAAAGCAGGCTCGCAAGCTCATCTATACTCATCCCGAGGCTTTGAGCCTTAAAGAGATGTATGCCGTGGCACAAAGCTACGAAGAGGGAAGCGACGACTGGTTGGACGCTCTCATGATAGCTGCACGTGAGTATCCTGGCGACCATACTGCCAACCTCAATGCGGCTTGTGCATGCGTCAAGGTGAAACGCCTGTCTGATGCCAAGCGATTACTGATAAATGCAGGAAACACGCCACAGGCACAATACTTATCTGACGTAATCCGCGCTATGGAGGGTAAGTGCTCTTGGAAGCTTGTCAACGGAAAAGTAGTAATTAACGAAAGCAACAACGAATAGTTATGAAATATCAATGTGTTGTTAAGGGAACACTCGTCTTGGCGCTGATTGCGGCAATGGCATCTTGCTCTACTGAGTCTTTATCAGAATTAGACCGCACACAATATGCATTTATTGACCAAATCAACGGCAAGATCGCCACAACGCAAATGTGGCGCACGGCCGTTACCTTAAGGGTAGATGTAGCAGCCGACGATTCTGTAAAACTTTGGCTCATGTCGGGCAAGGATACGGGTACACTCTATGATTACCGCGAATTGCCAACAAGCGGCAGGGTAGACTTAACCATGCCTCAGGGCAATACCAACACGGCCTACTTGGTGAGTGTATGCCATAGGCAAAAAGAGATAACCCCCATCACGCTTACGGGTAAAAGCATTGAAAACATTAGTTTGACCGTGAGCAGAGAATATAAAGATTACGACGAAGAGACTCAATCAGCAGACAGGCAGCGTGCTATTAAAGCCGCAACCGACGAAGATGAGCCCGTAGAGGCATCCATCAATACTAAAGCCGCACTTTACGGCAATAGCATTATTGGAAATGGTAAATATAATGAGCTTACCAGTGAGCAAAGACGTGAGGCACTCTATATCTTAAGAAACTTCTATCAAGAATTCGTCCCTGCCAAAAAGGTGGGTATGAATTGCGACTACGAACTTGAATCAAAAGGTGACTTCGACATTACCTGGTTTGCAGGCAATTGTTCATCCGTCACTCCCCACATCTTGGGCTATTATTACCACTCGCCTGGTACATACGAAGACATTCAATACGTAGATCTCTCAGAAACAGAGATCTACGACTACATCGATGGATTGGCAAAAGTGCAATACAAGGTCAACGAAAAGGCTGCTGCGCAATATGGGGTCAAAGCCGACCATTGGTATGATGCCAATTTCGATATGTATGATGTCTTTGAAAATCCCTCTACCATATATGCTCGCCAAAACGATGATGCTTACAATTCGATTGCTGTGTATAATCGCTATGGTGATGACATCACGGCCTTGAGAGGCATATCTTTTAAGATCAGTGTGCCCCACGGCAAGCGCATTGGATTTTACGACCGCAGCGAAGACGTGGCTCTGCCCGAACAATACGATCGCTTTGTGCGCATGGGCATCAAGCCCTACACAAGTCGCGACAAGTTCAAAGCCATGAACTTTACCTGCGAAGCTATGAACATGAACATCAATGGTGCATACCGCAGTGGTATCCTTAAGAGCAACAATGCTTATTGGATGGGTATGGAAAACGACTATACTGGTGGCGATCTCGACTGCAACGACGTGATGTTCGAAGTGAGTTCCGAGCTCGAAATTCACCGTCCCAGCATTGTTGAGCCAGACCTTAAGCCCTTTGGCGAATATACCGATAAGCAACCTTGGACCCTGGCCTTTGAGGACGTTTATCGCAATTCCGACTTCGACTTCAACGATGCAGTCGTTAAGCTCGTTCCCGACTTTGAGAAAGAAGAATGTTGCGTGACGGTCATGGCCGTTGGTTCCACTTCTAAGATGTACCTTCATTACAATGGTCCCGATGGCGACGTCAACCTTGGTGAACTGCACGACCTCTTAGGCGGAACGCCCGATCAAATGATCAATACTCAGCTTTCTTATGCAGAGATGCCTTTTGTGCAAGTAGGCTGTGTGAAGTGGCTTAAGGGCTACACCATGGAGCAAGATGCCAAACGCTTCTATGTAGAAGTGCAACGTGGCACTTGCAAAGATTGTAGCGACATCATCACCCTTGCCGAAAAGCCTGGCGAAATGCCACAGGCCCTGCTCGTCGCTGGCGAATGGAAATGGCCGAGAGAGGGCATAAACATCATAAATGCTTACCCCAACTTTGCTAAGTGGGCTAAAAACAATACGCTCATAGACAATTGGAATTGGTATGGTTCACCCACCTACAATGCTGTGGTGAATTATTAATCAACGATGTATCATAAAGAGGAAAGAACTAATAATTCTTTCCTCCTTTTTTTGCTCTGCAAGTATGATAAGGATATTGAGATTTACTGGAGGCTTAGGCAACTAGATAACTGGGTATGCCGTTTATCTGCATTTCCGCAACAAATATCCTAAAGACCTACTTTGCATTTGCTACGGTAAAGATTTATTAAGCGAGCACAATGGTTGCTTTGAACTGCCAAGATTTTTTGATGTAGACTTGCCCAAACCCAGCATTTGGTACATGCGCTTGTGGCACCTTACGGACTGCTTAAGAAAGTTTATAAGCCTCAATAGCCTATTCGATAGGCCCGGCTCTATCGTGCAAAATGAGAAGGCCATCTTCTGTTATGCCCATCACAACAACAAAATTTATATTCCTCAAGCCGCTGACTGGTTAAGGTTTAAAGAGCCTCATCTCTCTCCGCAAAACGTCGAAATACTTAGGCAGATTAAAGCTTCCAATTCCGTGTTTATCCATGTGCGCAGAGGCGATTATCTATCACCTCAGTATATCAACCGATTTAAGAATATCTGCACCCTTGAATATTACCATAAAGCCATCCATATTGTTGAAGAACGCCTGCCCAACGCTAAGTACTTTATATTTTCAGACGACATAGAATACGTAAAGCAAAATCTCACTGGCTACCTATCAGACCTCACCCTCGTAGATTGGAATAAGGGACTCGATAGCTATCTCGACATGTATTTAATGGCACATTGCAAAGCGGGCATCATAGCCAACAGCAGCTTCAGTTATTGGGCGGCAAGGCTTGTGCAGAAGAAAATCATAGTTTATCCCCAAAAATGGGTGAATGGAAGTGATGCCTACCCCGACTTCTTTGAGGATTATTGGCAAGGCATTTAGCTTTGACTGTGATAGAAGAGCGCCTGGCGGTCATATTCTTACATCTCGTATGAAAGGATATGGCCGCTAGGCGCTTCTGTGCGTGATGAGTATACCTTTAGGATTTAGGCTGACTGAAATTTGTAGAAAACGGCGAATATAATCAAGCATTTGCAACATGGCAGGTGTAGAATCTTTCATGCAACAAGTTTGTATAAAACGTCTCGTTTATAGCAAGAAGAAAGATACGAGAAACAGGAATGCAACAGCTCTTCTCGAGGCTGATTGAGGCATACTTAAAGTTAGATATAACTATAGATAAATAAATATTAAAGCCTATATTTTGATATAAATAGAGAAATAACTATATTTGCTACATGATTACAGACTATGGTATAGAAGCAAAGTCGAATGCGGAAATAATCTCCGAGCTTGGAGGCCGTTTTCGAGAGTATAGACTCTTTAGAAATCTCACTCAGAGAGAGGTGGCAGAACTATCGGGTGTGAGTATTTTCACAATTAGTCAGTTTGAAATAGGCGAGGCTCGCAATATAGGTTACGGAACGATACTATCCCTTTTGCGAAGCATTGGCTTTATAGAAGAGGCAGAAAAACTCCTTCCGCCGCTTCCTTCTCTGCCCAACCAACTGATAAAATCAAGAAACAAGAAAGAAAGGGTACGACATGAAAGGTAATATTTATACGCGTTGGAGGAATTTGTAAACGGGTAAACAAGTTGACAAGTTAATAGATGAGCATGTAAATTTGTCGAGTCCAATCGTTCTTTTTTTAACGAAGCAAGTAGCCTAATACATATTTACTTTTTACTGAAGTTTTCTCTAAAGAAAGTCGTTTCTTTATCCCGTGGGCATGAGATTGGAAACGCTCATCTTAATTTCGGATTTAGGATGGGCGGGCTGAAAGCCCAATGAATTCCATAGCCCAAGGCA
>CALEKA010000043.1 GCA_937898715.1 uncultured Prevotella sp. | reverse complement strand
GGGCTTACTCGGGACTTGCACCCGTTAGATAATGCTCATGCCGAGCGTACTAAAACAAAAATTGATTGTCTCCCGACAACCAATCTTTTACTAACCTTAAATCTAATACCATGAAAAACATTGCAAAGATACGGGCTTGTAAGCATGAAAGCAAGAAATAGAGATATATTCTTTCATATTTTACTATTCTTTATTACTTTCAGTGTCATATTGTAAACTTCATTTATCGTTTTACAATCTTCTTCGAAGAAAATAGCATAAACGATATATAGCCCAACACATCGTTGCACCACACACTGAAGAGCAAAGGCTATGAAACATTCGATGTTTTACATCCGTACTCTTGGGCAGTCTAATAGAGAACAGGTTACGATCTCTCATGCGAAGGTAAGACTTCTTAAAATCTGCATAGACGGATTGCCATTGCATCATGTTGAATAGTAAGTCGCAAGCGAGCAATGCTGATTTTCTACGGAGCATCGCCGATTGTACTCCCTGATACCGGCAAGCGAGTGAAGAGAGTTTCAAAGCCGTAAGCATGCCGTCATCAAGCAGACGCTGTACATGCTCTGCAGAACGATTCTGCATGATAGAACCGCTTCGCTGATAATAGGCGTAACAGATCAAGGAGGTAACAGCAACATGCTGTGCCTGCAGGAACAGAAGCGTAGTAAACTCCTCATCTTCCCGCAAGATATCTGGTGTGAAGCGCAAGTTGTCCTTAAGTACGCTTTTTTGAAAGATATAGGCACAAGCCGCTGCGCGCAGATTATGACGAGCTGCATAATCTGCTCCTGTTCCTTCAAAAACTATTATTCCACCTGGCTGGCTCGTAGGAATAGAGTCGAGTATTTTCTCTTCACTTACTTCACTACTTACAGGCATCATGCGGAAGGTGACGACTTCTGCTCTTGTCCAGGCACACACATCGAAGAGTTGTTGCTCTGCATCGGAGAATAAGTAATCGTCTGCGTCGACAAATTGCAAGTAGTCTTTCTCTGAAAGTTCTATAGCTGTATTCCTCGATGTGCTCAACCCTTGATTTGTTTCATTTCTGACAAGGCGAATGGGTACACTCTCCATTCGATTAACGACATGGGCTACTGAAGAAGATGAAGACGACCCATCATCTACGACAATTATCTCGTAGTCTGGAAGCACAGCTGCAGAGCGTACAATTGATGTAAGACATCGATATAGCAAGCACTCCTCAACATTGTAGACAGGCACAATGAAACTTATGCTTGGAATCTTCTTCAACGTTTTCGACTGATCATTTTGGCCCATAAGCACATATATTTAGGTCCGACGAGATTGTTTAAGAAAGCTTTTAACAGCATTATGTGCGACACCTTGGGGTGTTTACATAAACGACGTAAAGATACTGAGCGGTAAGGAATTACACAATCTCCGCCACACTGCGACAGCAGACTGATCTGGATGTTGCACATTTGCAGATAGAAATACAAAGTTGCAGGATGATTCTCCCCCAACGATTCTTGTAACAGCTGATAGGCTCGAGTCTGCCCTCTCAACAAATCTTCAAGGTGGCGGCGATCTATCACTCTACTTATTGTACCGGAATAGTACATATAATGATAGCATCCATATGGGCTTTGCATTATATGCCCCGCACTATGAATTACAGAAGGAATCGTATGTAAATCTTCGAAATATTCATTCAATGGGAATTTTATGTTGTTCCATAAATCCCGCTTAAACACTTTGTTGCAAGCGTAAGCATGGCTGCAACCATCTTGAGCCAACCACTCAGAGAATGTAAGGAGTCGTTCTTCTGGAAAAGTGATATTGTAGTGAAAAGACTTAGCTCCCTCGTACACACTCACTGGATATTCCACTACGCTAACTTCAGGATGAATAGAGAGCAACTGTATCTGATGCTGCAATGTGTATGGATCAAGGTAGTCGTCTGAATCAACAAAGCATACATACTGTCCTTGTGCATGAGAAAGCCCTGTGTTGCGTGCAGCACTCAATCCCTTATTGGCGGTATGCTGCAGAAGGTGGAATCGACTATCAGACGCTATCCATTTCATACAAATAGCAAGACTTTCATCTGTTGAAGCATCGTCAATGAGCAATACTTCCATTGCTTCTACCCCACCCGATTGTACAGATTGCAAGCAGCGATCCAAATGGGGCGCAACGTTATAGACGGGAATAATTACTGTTAGCAGAGGCTTCATATCCATTCATTAGAGAATACATCGTATTGCTACGATTAAGAAGATCGTAATCGAGTAGGAGGTAAACACTAATCATAGGTGTTTATCTCCTACTTTCGTGTT
>CALEKA010000042.1 GCA_937898715.1 uncultured Prevotella sp. | reverse complement strand
GAGCACAACCTTGCCAAGGTTGGGGTCGCGAGTTCGAGTCTCGTTTTCCGCTCAGTTTTGATAGAAGGCAGCTTCCGTGATATTTTCTCGCGTGAGCTGCTATTTTTTTTAATAGATCCGCTCTTTTGAATGATTTGTTGGAAGGATTAGAATGAGGGTGGGTGGAAAACGCTTCTTTTATACAATGAATATTTACGTTCGATATTTTAACCAAGACGCTTTAGTCTATAGTTATGATGAATTGATGGACTTTCTCTCTTCTATTCATGAAATACCCATCACTCCGCGTCTCGAAGAGGATGTTCGCGCTTATGTAGAAAGCGATATGCCTTATCCCAAGCGCTATAAGATACGTCCTCGCGTGTACTTTATTATGATAAAGACTACAGCGCAGACTATGGAGGAGTTTAAGGCTCACCGTAAGGAATCAGATAATAATATCGAGACAGTACAAGCGCCCAATGTGGTGCAAGTAGATCCTCTCGTCAATAAGAAAGAGTTTAAGATTGCACAATTGGCAGAAGAGCGCTATGGTTGGTATTTGGGAACAATTGTATTTAAAAGAGTGATTCTTATAGCAGGCACTACGAAATTCCGTTATCAAGACACAACATTTCAAGCTTACGTAAAGGCCAACTCTGGTAATGAATGCTACAATCGCATTATAGAACATCTGAAGAGTCGTCCAGAGATTGATTTGCGCAGTCAGTTCCCGTCTGCTCGCGGTAGCAACTTTACCTTTGAATACGTAGGCGCAGAGTTACCCACAGAATAACATATAGAATAGCTTAAAGTTATTGGGCGGAGCTAATGGTTGAGAAGATATTTGCCATAGCTCCGCCTATATTATTAAGTTTTTTGTATGGCAGTATTATCATAGGGCTGATTATGAAAAACACAGTAGATAAAGCCATCATTGTAGGCGCATCATCAGGTATAGGTCGTGAAGTAGCACGTCGTCTTTTGGCTGACGGGTGGACACTCGGATTGGCAGCTCGCAGAACCGAGCAACTACAAGAATTACGACAATTGGCTCCTCATCGTGTCAGCATATGTAAGCTTGATGTAAATGTTTCCGATGCGGAGAAGCAATTGCTTCAGCTCATCTCAGATATAGGTGGTATGGATTTGTACTTTCATGCTTCGGGCATTGGTTTTCAGAATTCTATACTTGATTCTCAACTCGAATTGGATACGATTCAAACGAATGCTGTGGGCTTCTGCAGAATGATAGGTGCGGCTTTCCGATATTTTGCCAAGCAGGGTAGGGGGCATATTGCTGCAATTACATCTATTGCAGGAACGCGTGGTCTTGGCGTGGCTCCAGCCTATTCAGCTACCAAAGCATTGCAGAATGTCTACTTAGAATCCTTGGTACAATTAGCTCATATGCGAGCGTTGCCTATTTGCATTACTGATATTAGGCCTGGCTTCGTGCGAACACCATTGCTTGGCGATGATCCGCATTTCCCCATGCTGATGACTTCTCAATCGGTCGCTCGCCATATTGTTCGCGCTGTATATGCTCGCCGTAAGGTGATTGTAATCGATAATCGATGGCGCTTGCTCACCTTTTTGTGGCGTCTTGTTCCTCATTGGATTTGGCGAAGATTATCAATCGGAAAGTTGTAGCTCGCGATTGATGTAGTGATGATATCTGTCTGAACATGGAAAAAAAGAGAACGGAAGCATGAGGGAAAAAAGATGAAGAGGATGCAAATCGAGCGTTTGCATCCTCTTCATCTTTGTGCAGAATAATATGGATGTCTGGACGTCTTTCTGAAGTGAATCAGTACTCCCGCTCACCGAAAATAGCCGTGCCTATTCTTACAAGGTTGGCGCCTTCTTCCATGGCGATAGGATAGTCGTGCGACATACCCCATGAGCGCTTGCAGAAGTTGGGGTCGTCGGCAAAGAAGCGCTTCTTCGTTTCGTTGAAGTAATCCCATGCTGTGCGGAATTCTCGGTGAATTTGTGCTTGATCGTCTGTATTGGAGGCCATGCACATGATTCCAACTATTTGCACGTGATTGAGTTTCTTCCATTCCCCCTCTTCAAGTAGCGCTGTGCAGTCCTCGGGAGTAAGGCCATATTTAGTGGCCTCTTGGGCAAGATGAAGTTCTAATAGACAGGGAATTACTCTGTTGTGCTTAGCTGCTTGCTTGTTAATCTCGGATAGGAGCTTAAAACTATCTACGGCGTGAATCAACGAGATGAAAGGCGCGATGTATTTCACCTTGTTTACTTGTAGGTGACCGATGAAATGCCATTCGATGTCTTTAGGCAGCGACTCGTATTTGCCTTGCAACTCTTGTGCTCTACTTTCGCCAAAGATGCGTTGGCCTTGATCGTAAGCCTCTTGGATGAGGCTGGCGGGATGAAACTTGGATACAGCCACAAGGTCTACGTCTGGCTTAATTGTGGCTTTTACTTGCTCTAAACGTATCATTGCTGTATTAGTTTTGTTTGTGAATGGTTTATGCTTCGTACTCAGGCTTGTCTTCTTTCTTGGTATGAACGGCATAGTGGAAGATGTCCATGATGGCGGTTTCGGTGACCGAAGCAATGGTGTAGTCCATCATAGAGCCTTTCATGCCTTCGTCCAGACGCTTGATAGAATCGCGTAGGTCGCTGGCTTGAACAAGTACGTTTTGTGAAGTCTTTTTCTCCTTGCCGCTCTTTTCATCGAGTGTGATGAATAAGAGTTTTGCTCGGAAGAAACGATCGGCAGAGTCGTCAGTAGGAGCTTCAAACAATTCAGCATAGTGGGCACGCTTGATATCGCTTACTTCGAATGCACCAGTCATAAACGGAGTAATCTCCTCGATGATGCGGCTTTCAGCTTCGGTAAAGTTGAGAGCGTCTACCAGGTAAGGCTCGTTTACCTTCTTTACTAAGCCATTCTCCATTGTCTTCTCGTATTTTACTTTGCATTCAAACCATTCGTTGTTCATTGTCGTGTGTGTTGTGTGTATATTGTTTATGTATGATCGCTTTTCCTCCTATATGAGAGGAAAGGGTTGGCAAAATTAGGAAATAATTTTCACTTGTCTCTTCTTCCTCGTGAATTTTCCGTAGTTGATGGCATGCTTGGGGCAAATGTGAAAACAGCGTAAGCAGTGTGTGCAATGCCCATTCCATTGTGGATTTTGTTGAGAGTCGGATGAAATGTTGTGCAAGGGGCATTGACGCACACACAGTCCGCAGTGGATGCATGCATCTGTTGCACGGAATCTTTTATCGCTGATGAGCCACCGATTGAAAGCGGGACGCAAGATATAGCTCTTTAGCCATGGCATTGAGCCTCTCTGTAAATCCTGATCAGGGGAAGCATCCTTTCTTAGGATTTTCTCAGCAATGAGAGGTAAACGCTCGTGTACAATCTTATTTTTCTTCGTGACCACGTCTTCGCTGTCGGTGTCGAAACCAGGCAAGCAAACGTAAGTATTGCGCATTTGAAGGGAGTAGCATGTTGTGAGATGCCAATTTCTGTCCTCAAGGCATTTTTGCAGGATGCGGTCTGTATAAGCCATGTCGTCGCCGCAAGTAAGAATGGCGTATACGAAGCAATCCTTGGGTAAGGCGGTCGGCAACTTGCTGATGAAATGCTTCACCACTAAAGGCAATCCCCAAGCATAGACAGGAAATACGAAACCGATGACGTCGGAATCTATCCTTTGCGCCGATGCATCAGCTTCTGCCATATCTTCAAGCATATTGTCGTCCGTCAGTCTGGCTAATTCCTTGGCTACATATAGCGAGTTGCCCGTTCCTGAAAAGTAGTAAATCATTAGAGGGTGGTTCTAAAAATTCTGTTTTTGATTTTTATCTATTCTGCCGAATGCCTTGCACGCTCTCGAAAGTGTCCTTTTGTTAGTAGCCTCAGTCACATAGCCCGCTATGCTCCTTCAACTACTAACCAAATTACACTTCCGATAACGCACAATTCATTACGGCAGAATTTGTAGAACCACCCTAGAGTAGTTCCTTGGTGAATACAAAATGCTTATGGAAGACCTTCTTAGCTTCAGACACGGGTCTGTCGAAAATGCCAAAGATCGTACTGCCACTTCCGCTCATAGCGGCATACAGTGCACCCATATCATATAGTGTCTGCTTAATGGCAGGCAGTTCGGGATGATTGGGGAATACAGAAAGTTCAAAATCATTGACAATCGTTTCCTTCCAATCCTCGATAGGCTGTTGGATAGCATCTTTAAGCGCAAACTGGGCAGGCTGTGGCGTAACGTGAGCATAAGCCTCTTTTGTAGAAACAAAAACGTCGGGCTTTACCAGCACGATGTGTTTGCCTTTAAGAGAAAGGTTGATAGGAGAAAGTACATCGCCTATGCCTGTGGCGTAAGCGGGCTTGTCTTGAATGAAAAATGCGCAGTCTGCCCCGAAGCAAGCTACACGTCGTTCCATTTCTTCCGTGCTTAGTCCAAGGCCGTATGCCTCGTTGAGTCCTCGCATCATAGCTGCGGCATCACTGCTTCCGCCTCCTAATCCAGCGCCCATGGGAATATTTTTGTAGAGGAAAATATCGAGCGGTGGAAGGTCGAATTCTTCCTTAAGCGAAAGGAATACTTTCACTACTAAGTTGTCTTCAGCCGCTCCGCTGATAGAAGCACCACCTATTGACAAGCGGAAAGGTACATCCTCGTCGGTGATTTCTTTAAACTCTATATTGTCGCGCAGTGGAATTGGGAAAAATACGGTTTCTAAGTCGTGATAACCATCAGCTCTGCGTGCAACCACGTTGAGTCCGATATTAATCTTGCAATTGGGTAAGAGTAGCATGTGTCGGGTATATATTAAAGAGCTTTCACTTGCTGCATATGCATGCCTTCATATAAGGATCCGCAATCTGATGAATAATCACATCCTGCAGTGCATGTAGTGGCATACTTGCATAAGCACGATGGCAAAGGTAGTGCTTTTCTTTTACATAAGCGTCTTTCTACCTATTCAGATGCACGGAATTGTGCGTAAGTGGGGCTTATGCTATATGATAAAAGACACAGTTTCTCGTGTTCTATCAATAGATGAGGCGAGAAGCGTAAAAGATTGGTAGACGAGAGTGCTTCATATGGCATAATAGTGGGTTTATCCGTTCGGTAGGATATAAAACCTATGCATAATAGGGTGCAAAGCGGCCTTGCAATGCAAAAAACGGCCTTTTCCTTTGGCTCTTCGCGGCTGTATTGTTATCTTTGCTTGCAAATTTTTACAATATGGGATTATTTTCGAAGATATTCAAACATAAAGCACAGGCAAACGAAACTGGTTGGCGAGTGGGCGGAATGGAAGATTTTATGATGCTTATTCGCGTATATTATCAGTCAGTAATGGCTGCAAACTTGGGTATATCCAACCTCGCAGCACTGCCCGACTTGCGCGTGTTTAAGCAGACGCTCCACGTGCAAACTGTTAACAACAAACTTGGTGTTGGCGAGAAGAATAAGTGTCGTAAGATGCTCATGGAAATCTACGGACTTGAGGAATTCTTCTTCAAGGAGATAGATGCAAGCATCAAGCGCCATTGCCGCAATGTCAATGATGTGCGCAACTACCTATTCCAGTTCCAAGGATTCTCACAAGAGCTGATGATGCTCATGGGCAATCTGATGAAATGGAAGTTCCGCATACCCTCAATGTTCCGTAAGGCTCTTTATGATCTTACAGCCAAGAGCGTGAATCAAGTGCTCACGAAGGATACATGGAAGGATGAAGGCGTGCGCAAAGCATGCTTGGCTATCCGCCACTACCAGCAGCAATTGGGCTATAGTGCCGAATGGATGACGGCTTACGTATACAACGTAGTCATTTTGGCAAAGAAAGAGCCCAAGCCTGCCGACACAGACGAGAAGTAAAAACGCGTTTCTTGAGACATTCCTTGCAAATGTGATTCCTTAATGTCTGCATGGAAACTCAGAAACATTCAACCCCCAAAGCATGACAAACGAACAAGCAACAGCTCTTCGCGATTTCGAAGCGAGGGTACGCCAACTCATGATGGCGTATAAGGCTGAACAGCAAGAAAATGCAAGGCTTCGACAGCAGCTCGACACCTGTCAGCAGCAGCTTAAAGAAGCCCACGGCAACGTCTGCCGTTTGGAAGAAGACTATAAGGCACTCAAAACGGCGCGTATGATTGAGGTGAGTGGGGATGATGTAAAAGAATCGAAAGAACGCATTGCTCATCTCATTCGTGAGGTGGACAAGTGCATCGCATTGTTGGACGTATAACACACGGATCAAGATGGATAGCAAAAGTGACAAATTGGTCATCCAGTTGCTCATAGGCAAGCAGGTGTTCCCCATCACTATCAAGCGCGAGCAAGAAGAAATCTATCGTAAAGCCTCGCAAATGATCAATGAGAAACTGGGACGCTACGAACAGTCGTATCCCAATTTAGGCTATGAGCGGTACACTTCGGTAGCGCTACTTGACTTCGCTGTGCAGGTGCTCCAACTCCAGTCGCAGAAAGACCAGTCTCCTTATGAGGAGGTCGTAGGTCGTCTGACCGAAGAAATCGGTCAACTCTTGTATCCTCGCTCAGAGGAGACCGAGAATGAAGTGAAACCTTAAAGCAAGCCTTGGTTGCATCAATCCTACTTTAATAAGGGCGGATAGCAGCGAGGCATAATTCTAATTTATATTTATTCAAATCCGAAATGATCGAAACAATATTGCTCATCGTCGGCATAATCATTGGCGCAGGTGCAGGATATAGCTTCTTCCGTTACGTGCTGAAGAAGAAGTACTTGCGCATGATAGAAAATGCCAATAAAGAGGCTGATGTAATCAAAGAGAAGAAACTTCTCGAAGTAAAGGAGAAGTTCTTGAACAAGAAGGCTGAACTCGAAAAGGAGGTACAGCAGCGCAATCAGAAGATACTTCAAGTAGAAAACAAACTGAAGCAGCGCGAGATTGGTCTCAATCAGCGTCAAGATGACTTGAGCCGTAAGAAGCAGGAACTTGAGAATGCTCACAATAAGCTCAACAATCAGCAGCAAGCCCTCTCACGTAAAGAAGAAGAACTCGAAAAACTTCAACTCAAGGAACGTGAGAAGCTTGAAGAACTCAGCGGACTCTCTGCTGATGAAGCTAAGAAGCGCCTTGTCGACTCCTTGAAGGACGAAGCTCGTAGCAATGCACAGAGCTACATCAACGATATCATGGACGATGCCAAGCTGACTGCTAATAAGGAAGCAAAGCGCATCGTGATCCAGACTATACAGCGCGTGGCAACAGAGACGGCTATCGAAAACAGCGTGACCGTGTTCCACATCGACAACGACGAAGTGAAGGGTCGCATCATTGGTCGTGAAGGTCGTAACATCCGTGCTCTCGAAGCCGCAACAGGTGTAGAAATTGTAGTAGACGATACGCCAGAAGCCATCGTTATCAGTGCTTTCGATCCTGTACGTCGTGAAATCTGCCGATTGGCTCTTCATCAGCTCATTGCTGACGGACGTATTCATCCCGCACGCATCGAGGAAGTAGTAGCTAAGGTGAAGAAGCAGGTAGAAGACGAAGTAATCGAAACGGGTAAGCGCACTGCCATCGACTTGGGTATCCATGGCCTGCATCCTGAGTTGGTACGTATCATAGGTAAGATGAAGTATCGTTCGTCTTATGGCCAGAACCTCTTGCAACACGCTCGCGAGACTGCCAACCTCTGCTCTGTAATGGCTGCAGAACTGGGCTTGAACCCGAAGAAGGCAAAGCGTGCAGGTCTGCTCCACGATATAGGCAAAGTGCCTGATGAAGAGAGTGAACTGCCTCACGCACTTTATGGTGCCAAGTTGGCAGAGAAGTATAAGGAAAAGCCCGAGATTGTCAACGCTATCGGTGCTCACCACGACGAGATGGAGATGACTACCCTGTTGGCTCCTATCGTTCAGGTGTGCGATGCAATTAGTGGTGCTCGTCCGGGTGCTCGTAGAGAAATCGTTGAGGCATATATCAAGCGTCTGAATGATCTGGAACAAATCGCTTCAAGCTATGAGGGCGTAACGAAGACCTATGCTATTCAGGCTGGTCGTGAACTTCGTGTCATTGTCGGTGCCGATAAGATTGACGATAAGCAAATCGAAACGCTCAGTTCCGACATTGCTCGTCGTATCCAAGACGAGATGACCTATCCCGGACAGGTGAAGATCACCGTAATCCGTGAAACGCGTTCTGTAAGCTACGCTAAGTAACTCTATCCACGCATAACTGAATCCCTTCATTTCTGAAAATAAAACAAAGCGGAAATGTGTAATGTAGTACCCAATTCGTTCCTTTATATAGAGGGAAGAATGGTAACAATACACATTTCCGCTTGTTAGCATCTAATTACGCATGAATACGCGAAAACGAAATCCTTGGTTGTGGATACCCTCGCTCTACACAGCAGAGGGCATTCCTTATGTCATAGTCATGTCGGTGGCCACCGTCATGTACGAACGTATGGGGCTGAGCAATGCACAGATTGCTCTGTATACTTCTTGGCTCTACCTTCCCTGGGTGATAAAGCCCTTTTGGAGTCCATTCGTCGACATGATGCGCACTAAGCGCTACTGGATTGTCTTGATGCAACTCGTCATCGGTGCCGCATTGGGTGGACTGGCATTTAGCATGCAGCTGCCTTCTTTCCTACAATGGTCATTGGCTTTTCTGTGGCTGATGGCATTTAGCAGTGCCACTCATGACATTGCAGCTGATGGCTTTTATATGCTGGCGCTTTCGCCCAGTGAGCAGGCTCTCTTTGTAGGCATTCGCTCCACGTTTTATCGTATAGCCAGTATTGTAGGGCAAGGCTTGCTCATCATGCTTGCAGGTACACTCGAGTCGCACTATAAGCCAGCCATGGCATGGTCTCTCACGTTTGGACTGACGGCCGTGTTCTTCCTCCTCCTTTTCCTTTACCACGCTCGTATGCTCCCGCATGGCAGTGGTGATCATGCTATCAAGGATGTGTCGTGGGGCAATGTGATGCAAGGATTCTTAGAGACCTTCGTATCTTTCTTCCGCAAGCCACAGATAGTTGTAGCATTACTGTTCATCCTTCTCTACCGACTGCCTGAAGCATTGCTCGTCAAGATATGTCCGCTTTTCCTTTTAGGCAAACCCGATGCTGGAGGCTTGGGGCTTTCCACGCAGGATGTAGGATTGGTGCAAGGCACAGTCGGTGTGATAGGACTCACGTTGGGTGGCATCTTAGGAGGCTTTGCGGCTGAGCGTGGTGGCTTGCGTCGATGGCTATGGCCCATGGTGTTGAGCATTACGCTTCCCGATGCTGTCTACATCGCTTTAGCTTATTTCCAGCCAGAAGGATTGGAAAGTGTCAGCATCTGCGTGTTTGTAGAGCAGTTTGGCTATGGTTTTGGTTTCACTGCCTATATGCTTTACCTCATGTATTTCTCACGTGGAGAATCTTCCACCGCTCACTATGCATTCTGTACAGGCTTTATGGCTTTGGGCATGATGCTACCAGGCATGATTGCGGGTTATCTGCAGGAAAGCGTGGGCTATCTCAATTTCTTCATTATAGCAATGGTATTGTGCGTGTTTACGTTCGTTGTTGCTGGTATGGTGAAGATAGACGACGATTATGATGCCGAGGATGAAGACGCGGAAAAGGTAAGTGATTAAGATTAGCTTATGAAGTAAATCTCGTTTAAGCGAAGTCCCGCTTACACAGCTATTGTAGCTCTGTAAGCGGGACTATCTTTGTGTTCAGTTTCGGGGTGGGGCGAGTGCTTGTGCATAAGTTTAACCTCGTGGACTACGCATGCCTTCCTTCAGCGACATTGCCCACCAGATGTATGAGTTGATAAGGCATGAGAGAGCAATACAGCAAGTGTTGACGATGAATCCCACCACGGTAAGATAGGCAGGCATGTGCCAGCCATCACCAGCCCAATCAGACTGTGCTGCGGCAAGTTTGCTCAGTGTGTATACGATCACGGGCATGAGTGCTGCAGCATTGGCAATACCCGTCAGAATTCCCGAAAGAATCAGCAGGATAAAAGGCACGCCCCATGCATGATTCAGTCCGCTCGTGATGCTTCGTTTCAAATTGTTGCCCATCAGCGTGTACTGTATAGCAGCTTGCTTATAGGCAGGAAGCAGATAGATGCCCCACAGCAAGGCTACGACGAATATCCATCCAGAAATCTTAACCGAAAGCCAACCTGCAATGGCAGCCACAACGATAAAGGCTAAGATGAATGTTGCGGCTATGGTCAAAGCACGCTTCATGTAGCCGCGTTCAGTCTTCGAAAGTTGAATGTGAATCTTTTCTTTGGGCATTGCATTCGTCTGGCTAAATGCATGTATCGTCTTCGTGAGCCGAGCCTTGTAACACAGTCCGCCGAAGATGCACAGCACCAGTGTGAGCACGAGATAAATAGCCATCATTGCCGACGGACGAGCTACCCAACGAGCAGCTTCTGCATCGCCATCGCTCATCAAGAGCAACCATGCAGGCATGGCCTGACTGCCAACATATTGCAGTACCACTTCCAGCAGGAAAGCCGCCGTAAGTCCAGCAAAGAGCAGAAAGGGGAAGAGCTGCTTAAGATAGGCCTTCCAATTGAGGGCAATCATTTTCCAAGCGTCGGATAGACAAGCTTTGACGCTGCGATCTTTATAATAAGTGAGGTTGGTTTGCATTGTTGTAGATGTTGTACTTAAGTTTCTGATTCAGCCCGTCCATTCTAAATCCGAAACTTGAATGTTGTATATTCGATGTGGCAAAGTTACAAATTCTTTGTATAAGGGCAGTACATATGTTAGCACTTTTATGGTCTATGGCTTCGGTACGTAAAAAATGACGTGTGCATCGGTTCACTTACATACTTTTTTGTATCTTCGCAATCTAATCATACATATCACATAATATGAAGACTACAACATTTCTTGCGGCTTTTGCTCTCGTGATGCTTACTTGCTTCTCATGCGGTGGAAAGAAAAGTCCAGCAACGCAGCAACCACCTTTGCAGGATTCTGTGGCTGAGGGTGCAGCGCTTGATGCTGAAGAACCCGATACGACGATCTATGGCACTTCAGGCGAAGACTTCGGAATGAGTACATTCAATATGATCACCGACAAGGGCGACACTCTCTATCTGTGTCGCACAGCAGAGGATGGCACGGACGGACAGATCTATGGCGACCTTAAGTATGGTGAACGCTATGCTCTGACCACCCGCGATCATGGACAAGCCGTCGGCGTACTGATCAACTTGACTCAACTTGATAAGAAACTGAAAGATTATACGATAAAGAATGGTCACATCATCGTAAAAGGCGATACGATCGATGCAAAGCAACTCTTTCGATAATCGCATGGAATAGCAACGCACAACAAACTAAAGATATCATGTTCTCAGGAATCGTAGAAACAATGGCTCGCGTAATCAACGTGGAGCAGGATAAGGAAAACAAGCATTTTACGCTCGAATGCCCCTTCGGACACGAGCTGAAGATAGACCAAAGTGTGGCACACAATGGCGTATGCCTCACTGTGGTACACCTTGATGGCGACCGCTATGTGGTGACCGCAATGGACGAAACGTTGAAGCGTTCCAACTTAGGCGATATTAAGCCTGGTGATCGTGTGAATGTGGAGCGCTCTATGATGATGAACGGACGATTGGATGGCCATATCGTGCAGGGACACGTAGACACTACAGCCACTTGCGTAGACGTGAAAGACGCTGATGGTAGCACAGAGTTCACTTTCCAATACGAATCGACTCCCGAGATGGAAACTCAAGGTTATTTCACTGTAGAGAAAGGTTCTGTGACGGTCAATGGCGTGAGCCTCACCGTGTGTGAATCGAAGCGCAACTCTTTTAAAGTATGTATCATCCCCTACACCTTTGAGCATACCAACTTCCACGACGTAAAGGTCGGTACGAAAGTCAACCTTGAGTTCGACATCATCGGCAAGTACATCAGCCGCTTGGCACAACTCAAGAATGAGAAGTAAAGCACTCTTTGCTGACTTTGCAGCTTCCCACTCAGTTCTGTGGGCGACGCGTCCTCGCGTCGGCATTGCTCATGATCATGAGACTTCTTCAGCCAATACTGGGGGCGACGCGTCCTCGCGTCGGCATGAGGCTAAAAACCACCTGCAGACTCTAATAGACTTCTTAACTGCAGATTGCTGCCGACGCGAGGACGCGTCGCCCCCGGTATTGGCTGAAGAATCTGCTGATTGCAGGCAATGCGCGCGAGAACGTATAGCTTTAAGTTTACGATAGTAAAAGCCTGCAGAGCGAAAGATAAAGTAGAACTTCCAGATTGAGAAACAACTTTCAAAACTAAAATAGATAAGCATATCTCATCATGCGTGAACTCTTGTGTATATTCCTTGGCGGAGGTTTAGGTAGCATCTGTCGCTACTCTATAGGAGCATTTCTACTGCAGAGCCAAGGACGCTCTTTTCCGTGGGCTACCCTCGCTGCCAACGTGATAGGTTGTCTGTGTATAGGACTGCTTACGGGATTTTTTGAGCGTCGACAAGCCGGCATCGTCTATCTACTGCTCGTCACGGGCTTCTGTGGGGGCTTTACCACATTCTCCACCTTCTCCAACGAAACGTTTCAATTCTTGCGTCAGGGACTCTACTCCATGGCGCTACTTTATATCGTTCTTTCGCTCGCTGTGGGATTAGCCATGCTCTTAGCAGGATTCGCAGTGGCACGCAATATTTAATACTGCATTATGCAAAAGAAAGCTCTTTTTGAATACGTGCTGAACTATTTTCAGCAGACAATGGATGCTACGGAGACAGAACTGCATTTCTCTACTCCCTTTGAACTCATCGTAGCCGTAGTGCTTTCTGCACAATGTACTGATAAACGCATCAATCAAGTCACACCACGCCTCTTCGCCGATTTCCCCACGCCCGAGGCTATGGCAGTGACTACGCCCGACGTAATCTATGATTATATCAAGTCTGTGAGCTATCCCAACAACAAGGCAAAGCACTTGGTGGGACTGGCTCAAAAGCTTGTGAAAGACTTTCATGGTGAAGTGCCCTCTACGCTTGAAGAACTTATTACGCTTCCAGGTGTGGGACGGAAAACGGCCAATGTGGTGCAAGCCGTAGCTTTTGGCAAAGCAGCCTTGGCGGTCGACACGCACGTGTTCAGGGTGAGCCACCGCCTCGGACTTGTGCCTCAGCGTTGTACCACTCCCTATAGTGTGGAAGTGGAACTCAAGAAGCATATACCCGAAGCGCTCGTAGCTTCAGCTCATTATTGGCTCTTGCTCCATGGTCGCTACACGTGTGTGGCCCGTAAGCCCAAATGTGCAAGTTGTGGACTTCGTGATGTGTGCAAAAGCGCGATGGGATAGAAGAAAGCTTCCATCGCTTCGTGGCAGACGCGTTTCGCGTCGGCATTAATAGTAGTCCCTTCATAGCGGACAAGTAGTAAACTCATAGGAAGTGGGGGCGAAGTGTCTCGCTTCGGTAGAGCGATGAAGGGCTCGAAGCCCGAGTCGATCTTTCATAGTCAAGCTTCGGCATTGAGCCTCGCGTGACTAACCGAAGCGAGACGCTTCGCCCCCACTTCCTATGGGCTCACTCCTGAAGCCGACGCGATCAATTATAGAAGTCCTTTTTGTATGCTCAGTAAGAGTATTTTTTATGGGTAGAACGCCCTCAAATTTCCCTCGTGAATTAAGACTTCTGACCTTGTAAGTCAGATGTTTCCAGAACTTCTTGATTATCATGCTTAAACGATGGTCTTCCCGTCTGCTCATAACGATTCTGCCATCGTACACCGCCCGGTGGCAGCACTGCCACCGCCCAGTGGCAGCATTGCCACCGCCCGGTGGCAGCATTGCCACCGCCCGGTGTACGGTGAGATAAAGTACGTTCGCAAATGATAAGATGTACGTTTGCAAATGGTATGATGAACATTTACAAACGAATGGGAAAGCGTTCGTGAAGCGTTGAAAACACAAAAAAAGGACAAAAGAACTGTCCCTCTCGCATGGAGGAACAGACTCTTTTGTCCTTTAATATTAGAAAGTGCTGGATGAATTACTTAGCAGCAGCGGTACGGCGTGAACGGCGCTTGGGCTTTTCCTCTGCCGGTTTCTCGATCTTTACACCAGCGAGTTCGGGGTCGATCATGATACGGCCGCAGTATTCGCACACGATGATTTTCTTGCGCATACGGATGTCGAGCTGACGCTGAGGCGGAATCTTGTTGAAGCAACCACCGCATGCGTCACGCTGTACGTAGACGATGCCTAAGCCGTTGCGAGAGTTCTTGCGGATACGCTTGAATGCTGCGAGCAGACGGGGCTCAATGCTCTGTTCCAAGTTCTTAGCCTTTTCGCGGAGTTTCTCTTCTTCAGCCTTAGTCTCTGCGGTGATGTCGTCGAGTTCCGACTTCTTCATGTCGAGGTCGGCACGGCGCTCTCCGAGTTGATTTTTAGCTTTTTCGATGTCGGCTGTCTTCTGCTCGATGGCGCGCTGAGCTTCACCAATCTTCTTGTTCTGCAGCTCTACTTCGAGGCTTTGGAACTCGATTTCCTTGGTGAGCATGTCGTACTCGCGATTGTTCTTCACATCGTCGAGTTGAGCCTTGTAGCGATCAATGGCAGTCTGTGCTTCTTTGATCTTGGCACGCTTGGTCTCAATGTCGGCATTGAGCCCTTCTACGTCCTCATTGTACTTGCCAATGCGGTGGGTAAGGCCTTCGATCTCATCCTCCAGGTCTTGTACTTCCAAGGGGAGTTCACCACGAAGGATCTTGATGCGATCGATTTCAGAGAGCATGGTTTGCAACTGATAGAGGTTCTTCAGCTTCTGTTCAACGGACATGTCCGCTACGTCTTTCTTTGCCATGATAGTATATAATTATGATGTTTGTATTATTTTTAGAATGTCAGTAGATTGAGGTGTATGGATTCAATTGTATCTGTGAGCGACGCGTCTCGCGTCGGCATGACTATGAATAGTTCTGTTGTGGCATGCTTCCATTCTTTGACGCCGACGCGAGACGCGTCGCCCACAGAGCTAATGATTATCATCCGAAGCTTCAATTTACCCGTATGGGATTGGTCATCACGCTTGTCTCCACCAACCGTAGTTCGGGATGTGCTTCGTGGAGAATGCGGTGGAGCAACTGGATGGTGTATTGCTCGCTTTGATAGTGCCCCATCACACCGATGAAGATGTCTGCTTCATGTCCGAAATAGAAATGATAGCCCATTTCGCCTGTGAGGAATGCATCGGCGCCTTGGTGGATAGCCTCGCGGAGCAAGAAATCGCCTGCTCCACCACAGAGAGCTACTTTCTCGATCAGTCCGCCGTTGCGCTGAAAGTCGTTGTGCATAAGGCTTTCTACGTGGAAGGCTTGCTTGAGCATCCTTACGAAGTCAGCTTGCTGCATGGCTTGGGGTAGTGTGCCGATAATGCCGCTTCCACCTTGCCCGTTGGGGAGCGGTTGCAGAAATCTTACGGACTGCAAGCCTATCTTCTCGGCTATCATGAAGTTGACACCGCCAAGCGCATTGTCTAAGTTGGTATGGGCGGCGTAGATGGCTATGCCTTTTTGGATTGCCATCGTTACGCAACGTTCTACTTGTGTCTCCCCAGTGATGTGGCGAAGCGGACGAAATAAGAGCGGATGGTGAGCCACAATGAGGTTGCACCCTAAGCGCTCAGCTTCGAGGATTACTTCTTCGGTGACGTCAAGACACAATAAGACCCCTGACACATCTTCGGCCTCTGTTAATCCAATCTGCAAGCCAGCATTATCGTAGCTTTCCTGCAGCGGCAGTGGCGCGAACCGTTCAAGGGTCACAGCGACTTCCTTAATCTTCATCAAATCTTACTTAAAGGATGATGTATGTTATGATATTTCAGTGCAAAGGTACGCATTTCTTCTGAAATGAAGCCCGATACGATGCTTTTTTCGCGCTTTAGAGTCTAATAATATTAGTTTTCGAGTTCAAGCTGGTCCTTGATGTGTTCATAATAGGCTCCTCTGGGGCAACTCATTGAAAGCGTCTGCTTTTGTTATGCGAAGTGTTGGGTTAATGAGGATTTTTTGTAATTTTGCGTTGGAAGAACAAGTAAATCTCTGCTTCTCTCCATGCTCCCTTTTATCTTCATATTTACTATTCATGAAAAATAGCCTTCTATATATCATAGGCTTTGTAAGCCTTATCTTTTGCTTTACTTCTTGCACCGCAGAGCAGAAGAAATATGTTATCGGTGTGTCTCAATGTTCGGACGATTCTTGGCGCACGAAGTTGCAGCAGGAATTGGAACTTTCTACGTATTTTAATGATGAAGTGCAGCTCATATTGTGCTCTGCCAATGATAATGTGGAGAAGCAACGCCAGCAGATTGATTCTTTGGTCAATATTGGTGTAGACCTGCTTATCGTTTCGCCGCAGCAACTCGACGATCTATCTTCGTCCATATCTCGAGCAACGGAGCGGAAAATCCCCGTAATACTCTTTGATCGCAAGAGCGATGTTAAGAATTATACGGCTTTTATGGGGGCTGACAACTACCGCATCGGGCAGATGTTAGGCGACTATGCTGCGACATTGCTGGGCGATGCTGGAACCATCGTTGAGATTGGTGGCGAACATGGCTCGTCGCCAGCTATTGAGCGCCATCGAGGATTTACCGATGCAATAAAGCGCTATCCAAACGTGCACATTATTGGGTATGAGGAAGGGAATTGGAAACAGACGTCGGGGAATGCTGCTATGGAGAATATCTTACAGCGCCTTGAGAGAGAAAATCCCGATTTTACTATCAATCTTGTGTTTGGAGGTAATGACCGTATGGCCGAGGGAGCTCGCGAAGCCGTTAATCGTTATGTAGTGATGCATCCTCAATCGGCTTTGGCACGACAAAGTCCTGTGAAGTACCTTGGAATTGACGCTTTGCCCACGCCTGGAGGGGGAATGGAGAAGGTGCGTGACGGCATTCTCACAGCCTCTGCCATCTACCCAACTCATGGAGATGAACTCATGCAGTTGGCTCTGAATATCCTTGAGGGGAAAGCTTACGAGAAGAACAATGATATGGAAACAAGCCTTGTCACCTCCGACAATGCCAACGTATTGTTACTACAGAATAAAGAAATCGAGAATCAGCACCGCTATATTCAGAAGATGCATGCTCGGGTAGATGGTATACTCTCGCAACTCAGTGTCCAGCGCCTTGCTTTGTTTAGCATTATCTTTGTTGTACTTGTGGTGAGCACGTTGTTGGTGGTTTCAGTTCGAGCCTATCGCACAAAAAAACGTCTCTACGAACAACTTCGCCAAAAGAATGAAGAAATTAACCATGAAAAGGCAACCGTGGAGCGACAGCGCGATGAACTGGAAGAGCAGCGTGACCAGTACCTTGACGCGACTACCAAGAAAGAGAATGCTGTGGTAGAAGGCGATATTGATGGCGAATTAGCAGACGGATCGCGAAACACGTTTATGGAAAATTTCATGCAGTGTCTTGATGAACGATTTACCGATCCCGACCTTTCTGTGGAAGACATCGGGCGTGCTATGTGTCTCTCGCGTGTGCAGCTTTATCGACGTGTGAAAGCCATTACCGGAAAGACCCCCGTAGAGTTTATCCGTGAAAAACGGCTTAAGGAAGCCAGCCTCCTGCTCACCGATGGTTCATTGTCGGTATCTGAAGTGGCATATAGAGTAGGGTTCTCCGCTCCTTCCTATTTCACGAAATGCTATAAGGATTTCTATGGAAAATCACCTTCGGGAAAGAAAAAATGATTCAAATCCGATTAAAAATGTTACATCGACCGATAATTACAAGCCGTTGTAACATTTTTTTTGCGTGCTAAGGGCTTCATCCTCTACTTTTGCGACAGAAAAACGTCTGCGACAGGCAGGCCAGATACGAACTTGGAGACACACCAATGTTCGGTTATCATGAAAAACTTTCTACAAATCTCTAAAACCACAAAAGTGATGAAACCAACCAAAAAAGCACTCTTCGCTTGTATGCTGTGTACACCTCTTATGATGAATGCACAGAGTGAAGAAACCTCTGAAGGAAAAAACGGAAAAGAAGAAGGCAACCGCAACGTAATGCTCAATGCATCGAGCGCTAACGGACCGCGTGAAATTCAAATCGGTCTTCCTTCTACAGACGTTAATGTACTTGAGAATGGTCTTCCCGTCACCTTCGCCACCAATCCACATAGTGTTAATTCTAATTGGCGCATGGATGCCAGCCACAGCCATGTAGGGTTGCTCAAAATTTCAGAAACTGCTATCACCACTGGCAACATTGGTTATGCCGTTAACTCATGGACGAAAATCGGAGAAAAAGGATTCCATGGTTCGCTCAACTATAAGGCCAACCATTTCGGTATGCAGGAATTCTCGTTCAATGCCAACGGATCGCTGACCGACAACTGGCTCTACAGCGCCAGCATCTATCAAGATTTTGATCCAGGTACATTTGACATTAAGAGTTCCAAACTGCAAGATCGCACGCAAATCTACAAGTTTAGCCTTACCCATCTCTATGGTAATGGACGTGGTCAGTTCTCTGCCATGTACCATTACAGCAACAGTCATCCCGTGAGCAACTACGCCACTCAGTCTGCTCCCTTTATCTATGTAGGTGATGGCAGCGTAAAGGAGTATGGCAAGTTTAAACTTGGAACCACCTCTTACCTTCCCATCGATGCGAATATGACCTACCGCGATATGCGAACGGGACAAATCGGCCAAATCTCTTTATATGATGCCTCTGAAAACCGTTCCAGCCAAGTATTCCTTTCAAATAAATATGCTTGGGACAACGGACTCACCTGGACGGCGTCTGCTCGTTATGATCACGCCCGAGGTGCTTTTGTCTATCAGACCCCAATGAGCTTGACTAATGTGAAGAACAATTCTGCTTACAATTATCAGTTTATCAATTCGCTTGGAGAGCGCGAAGCCTATACGGGAGAATATGTGCAGTCGCGTATGTCGTGCCTCAATGCTGGCGATATCGACGAGATGCTATTTACTACGGAACTCAGCAAACGTTTCAAACATAGCACCCTGCGCTTCGGACTCAACGAATGGCTCTATAATATTGACTATGCTTCAAACACTACCATGTATGACCAGAGCGTACCAGCTGACGGAAGCTATCCCGTGCGCGTGTTTGATGCTAACAAGCGCAATTACTATTTCTACGATTTCAACAAAAACGCTTCCGAGTATTATAAAGGAACAGAAAACAAACTTGCGGCTTATCTGACGCACGATTGGGATATCTGTGACAAACTCAATGCTTATTATGGCGCTCGCTTAGAGTGGCAGCGAATCAATGGTGAAAACGCTGCCGTGCGCAATGCCGCAGGAGAATACGTTGGCCGCTTCAGTGACTATTATCTCGGAGCTACTGCTGCCGATGGTACTGTAATTAAGCCCGCCAGCCTCGATTACAATTGGATTAATTACGACTTTACGGCAGCCTTGACCTATAAGATAACCAAGCAGTTTGGACTTACGGGCGACTTTACCTACATCGTACAACATCCACGCATTGAAAACTTCGCTCCTGCCACATTGCCCAACACGAATAAAATCACTGTTCCTTTGGGTCGAGGTGGTATTTACTACAACAATAAGTGGATTAGCCTCACGTCGCTCTTCTCTTACATCTCGAAGACGAACAATAACTCTACGCTCAATCTACAGCATGGATCAGAAATTATGGCAGCCCCTATGAGCTACGACATTCAGACTTGGGGATGGACCACCGATGCTATCATCCGTCCTTTCAAAGGATTTGAACTTCATGCACTGTTCACCTATCAGAAGCCGACTTACAAGAAATATGAAACGTCAGTGAAGTTTAGCGATGGATATGAAGGTAAGATCAATGCTACGGGAAATATTGTAGCTGAAATTCCTCAAGTACTCATCGAACTTGATCCGAGCTATATGATTACTCCCGATCTCAAGATATGGGCCAGCTTCCGCTACTTTAGCAAGACTTACGCCAACATCAACGAAGCCTATTACTTCAACGGACGTTGGGAAAGTTTTGGCGGCGTAAATTGGAAGGTCAACAAGATGCTTGACCTCGGTTGTACCGTAATCAACTTCCTCAATCAAACAGGCGCTAAGGGCAGCATCGCCGGCGCTGAACTCATCACCAAGGAAGAGGCTGCAAATTACAAAAACTGCCTCATGACAGGCAGCTATCTCCGTCCGCTGACCGTAGAATTTACAGCCAAACTAAATTTCTAAGCAAGCAATTACAGACAATAATAGGGCAGGTGCTCAAAGTTTATAACGTTTGACGCATTGTTCAGTGTTGATGTTTGAACACCTGCTTTCATCATTCACATCTACATCTATTTTATTTCTACATTCTTTACTATCATGAAAAAGATAATGACTCTTATGGCAGCCACCTTTGCTGCTGCTGGTCTTCATGCTCAACAAATGAACGTCTCGACCGTTGGCGATACAGCTGTAATCACCATCACGAATCCTACCAAATACCTCATTCTGCCTGTAGAAGAGAATATGCCTGAAGCTCAAGTGCTGCTCGATCAAGGTAAGAAAACCGACACTTGGATGGACGTGCGCTTGGCAGTCAATGGTGTTGACTACGAAGTACCCTTTGCTCTGAACAAGGGTAACAAGGCGGTGGTGAAAATCGCCCATCTCTCAAAAAACGCCATGGCGCTGAAGAAAATGCGCCTTAGCGATACCTGGAGTGTAACAAACACCGACTACTATCGCCCTGTTTATCACCATACACCGGCCTATGGCTGGATGAACGATGCCAACGGACTGACCTACAAGGACGGGGAGTACCACCTCTACTTCCAATATAACCCCTACGGATCAAAATGGGGTAACATGCACTGGGGTCACTCCGTAAGCCGTGATCTCGTACATTGGCAACATCTTGATCCAGCTATCGCTCGCGATACACTTGGACACATATTCTCTGGTAGCACCGTGGTCGATGTGCACAATACTGCGGGCTTTGGCAAAAACACCATCATTGCCTACTATACTTCTGCCAGCGACAAAAATGGTCAAATTGAGTGTATGGCTTACAGCAAGGACAATGGTCGCACGTATACCAAATATAAAGGGAATCCCGTTCTTCGTCCTTTTGACGGACTGAAGGACTTCCGCGATCCGAAAATCTTCTGGTATGAGCCTAATAAATCGTGGTATATGATTGTCTCTGCCGACAAGAATATGCGCTTCTATAAGTCGAAAAATCTCAAGAAATGGGAATATGTCAGTCAATGGGGAGAAGGCTTCGGTGCACAGCCCAATCAGTTTGAGTGTCCCGATTTCTTCCCGCTTCCTGTAGATGGAGACAAGAGTAAGATGAAGTACGTCATGATTGTCAATATCAATCCAGGCTTCGTTTATGGCGGTAGCGCAACACAATATTTTGTGGGAGATTTTGATGGCAAAAACTTCCATTGCGACTCAAAGCCCGAAACCGTAAAATGGCTCGATTGGGGTAAGGATCACTATGCCACCGTCACCTTCTCCAATCTTGGTGAACGTGTCGTGGCAGTACCCTGGATGAGCAACTGGCAGTATGCCAACATTACCCCCATTCGTCAGTATCGTGGTGCCAATGCTCTGCCACGCGAACTCAAGCTCTTCTCCAATAATGGTGAAACCTACCTCTCTGCCAATGCTGTGAGCGAAACAAAGGCTTTGCGCAAAGAAACAAAGGAACTCGGAGATATCGCTGTAGACAATGCAAATCCTTACATACTTCGCAATCTTTTCAGCAACAATGATGGTGCCTTTGAGATTGAGGCCGATGTTACACCGGGCACAAGCGACATTGTAGGGCTGAGTCTCTTCAACGACAAGGAAGAGCGCACTCAGATTTACCTCGATATGAAGAACAAGCGTCTTATCATGGATCGTTCTGAAAGCGGACTGACTGACTTTGGCAAGGGTGCTGAGCGTCATGCTATCGAAAAGGCTGCTGAGGCCGCTGGACAGATGAAGGGTAAACTCTCGCAAGACTTAGTGGTCAACTACAAAAACGACTTTGCTCTTGGCACTTGGGCTCCGCTTTCGCTCTGTGGAGAAGAGCAGGATCTCAACAGCTGGAAGGAAGACAACCACGTAGAAGTGAAGAAAGATACTTACCATTTAGACATCTTTGTTGACAAATGCTCTGTCGAAATCTTTGTCAATGGCGGACGCATTGCGATGACCAACCTCGTTTTCCCAACAAGTCCCTACAACAATATTCGTTTCTGGGCAGAAGGCAACAAGGCAGAGATATCTAATGCCAAAGTCTACAAACTTGGCTTATAAGAAGCCAAAGAATAAAATTATGCAGCTCCTTCTTTGAATGACTTAAATACCTCCTAAAAATGAAAAGTTCCAACAAACTGGCCGTAGCCTCTGTGATGTTCTGCTTTTTTTGCATGGGATTTGTTGATCTCGTCGGCATTGCAAGCAACTATGTCAAAGCAGATCTCCGCCTCACCGACTCCGTAGCCAATATATTCCCCTCGCTTGTATTCTTTTGGTTCCTCATCTTCAGTGTGCCAACTGGCGTGTTGATGAATAAGATAGGTCGAAAGAAGACCGTTTTACTATCGCTTGCCATTACGGTGGTGTCGTTGCTCCTACCGCTCTTTGGCGAGAGCTTCCCTATCATGCTTTGCGCTTTTTCATTGCTAGGAATCGGCAATGCTTTGATGCAGACTTCGCTTAATCCCCTCGTAACCTGTGTAATGAATGGCGGACACCTTGCTGCTGTGCTTACCTTTGGACAGTTTATCAAGGCCATCGCTTCCTTCATTGCTCCCTATCTCGCCATGTGGGGTGCCACTCAGGTGTTGCCCTCCTTTGGCTATGATTGGCGTATACTTTTTGCCGTTTTCCTCATTGTTGGTATCTTTGCCACAGCATTGCTTGCCACTGTTGAAATCAACGAGCCTCAGGCTACCGATGCAACAATAAGCGTTGGCCGTCAGTTCTCGCAGGCCTTTTCTCTCCTGGCAAAACCTGTCGTGCTGCTCACGTTCTTAGGCATCATGTGTCATGTTGGCATTGATGTAGGTACTAATACTACTGCACCAAAGATTCTCATGGAACGCCTTAAAATGCCGCTCGACGAAGCTGCCTTTGCTACCAGTCTCTATTTCATCTTCCGTACCATTGGCTGCTTTAGTGGTTCTTTCTTTTTGCGCATCATGAGAGCTCGCTCATTCTTCCTATTTTCCGTGGTGCTCATGGCTGCCTCTATGGCCTGCTTGTTCTTTGGCGATGGAAAAGCTGTGCTCTATGTAGGCATTGCATTGGTGGGATATGGTAATTCTAACATTTTCTCCATCTGTTTCTCCAACGCTCTCTTGGCAGTACCCGAGAAGCAGAACGAAGTGAGCGGACTGATGATTATGGGCCTATTTGGCGGAACGCTCTTTCCCCTCGTGATGGGCGTGGCTTCTGATGCCATGGGGCAGGCTGGCGCTGTACTTTGCATGGCAGTCGGCGTAATATATCTATTTGCATACACTTCTAAAGTAAAACAATAAAAGATAATCATGGAAAACTATATCGTAGGTCTCGGTGAGACACTCTTCGACTGTCTTCCCGATGGAAAAAAACTCGGCGGTGCACCCGCCAACTTCGCCTACCACGTTAGCCAGTTCGGTCTTAATGGAATGGCTCTCTCTGCTATAGGTGACGATGAAGATGGTCGCCAAATTATTCGCGAACTCAAGGCTCATGGTTTGAAATATCATCTCGAAGTGGTAGATCAGCCTACAGGGACTGTACAGGTCACGCTCTCTGGCAATGGCATTCCACAGTATGACATCTGCTTGGGGGTAGCCTATGACAACCTTCCCTGGACGCCTGAAATAGAGCGAATTGCTCGCAACACCCGTGCAGTATGTTTTGGATCTCTGGCTCAGCGAACAGCTCAGACTCGCTCTACTATCTACAAGTTTCTTGATGCTATGCCCCCTTTGGGCACTCTTAAGGTGTTCGACATTAATCTGCGCCAGAATTGGTATTCTAAGGAAGTTATCGAAGAGTCGCTCTCGCGATGCAATGTACTTAAAATCAACGATGAGGAAATCGTAAAGGTATCTGCTCTTCTCAATCTTGGAGAAATCGTGAGTATTGATCCCGCGAAGGAACTTCTGCAGCCGATTAACTTTGAAGACCAGGTACAGCAACTCATCAACACTTATAATCTGCAAATGGTGGTGCTCACCTGTGGCGCTTTTGGCTCGTATGTTATCACATCCGATGAGATGAGTTTTCAACCTACACCGAAGGTAAAGGTAGCCGATACGGTTGGTGCTGGCGACTCCTTCTCAGGTGCTTTCTGTGCTGCTATTCTGGCTGGCAAGCCTGTAGCAGAGGCCCATAAAATTGGTGTGGAAGTGTCCGCCTACGTGTGCACACAGCCAGGCGCCATGCCGGCCTACCCTCAAGAACTCAAAGAAAGAATAAGATTTGGAGAGTAAGTAATAGTAACAAGATTTTCAAAACTAAGTTTGTATTGAAAGCGCATCATCATGTGTGGAGGTTTCCAATATAAACTTAGTTTTTTTTGTAACTATCATTTTGTGGGGTAGGGAATATGCCGCTTCTCACATATGAAGGCGATATCCCGCATATACAAAAAAAGTTGATCCAATAAAGATTGGACCAACTGATTGATTATCTAACGATAAGTGTGTTCTAAACTAAAGTTGCAGGCTTAATTTGCCTGTACGGAAGCAGTTGCCTGACTTCCTTGAATTTTGTTCAACTCACTGATGAGGTTTTGGCACATAGTACCATTGCCCATCGACTGATAACGTTGGATGCGATATTGCAGCATCACGATCATCTTGTTCTTTTCCATTTTGTTTTTGCGTCTTTTGTTGTCCTCCGCGTTTCGGAGAACTTGGATTAAACTTCCTTTCTTTTTCTCTTAATTCACTGCAAAGATACTGCCAAATCCGTGCCCCATGAAACTTTTAGGCCATGAAATGCCGTCTGTAACTAATTTTTAAGCAATAGAATGTTTGTATGAGAAGTAGTGATTGCAATTGCACATCTTTTTTTGCGTGCAGTGATGAGAATGGTAGGATAAATGTTTATATTTGCACGATGTAAGAGGCTATTAGTCACGCTTGGCTGGCATATGTCATTCTTATAAAGGAATGCGAGTTCAGGTTAGTTCTGAACTGCTTGAGGGTTGGCCTGCAACTATGGCTTATTTTTTATCAAATAAAATTGATCATATGGAGAAAAGGACCTTGACTATTCAATACGAGGCGTGTGGTTTTGACGAGCTTAGTGAGCAAGATCGTGAGTTAGTGGAAGCTGCACGCAAAGCTACTTATACGAGCTATGCTCCGTATTCGCACTTTTGTGTGGGAGCGGCTGTACGTCTGAGCAATGGAGAAATTGTGAGTGGAAGTAATCAAGAAAATGCAGCTTTCGGTGCTGGCACTTGTGCTGAGCGATGCACGATGTTTTATGCCAATGCAAAGCATCCCGATGAGCCGATTCGTACAATTGCTATTGCAGCACGAGGTACGGATGGAGAGTTTACGCTTTCACCTATTTCTCCTTGTGGTGTATGCCGTCAAGCATTGATAGAGGCGCAGAAGCGTGCGCAGCAGCCTATACGTGTGTTGCTTTATGGACGACGAGAAACATTGCTACTTGATAGTATCAGTTGCTTGCTACCGTTTCAGTTCGATGAAATTGTATAAATAATGGCTTAGGAAACGCGTTGGCGGAATTTGTAGACGGGGTGACAATTTAACAGGTAAGTCTGTCAAGTCCAATCGTTCTCGTTTTTAACGAAACAAGTAGTCTAAGACCTATTTACTTGTTAACTTGTTTGCCCGTTAACCAGGAATTCCGCCAACGGTTTTAGAATTGTAGTAACAATATGCAGAAAGGTCAAAAGAAGACAGATTAATAGCAGTCTTCTCTTGACCTTTCGTCTATTCTATATAACGTATGGTGCTCATTATTCCATGGCAGAGATGCTGACGTCTTGAAATTCATCAAGCAGAGCAATGAGGTTGCTATGACTATGACGCCGCTTCATCTTAAGTTCTAAAGCTGCCATGTAATTAGTTTGACCATCATTGTGACATTCTTTCAGTTTGTAAGAGTATATGTCCATCTTCTCTTTCTTGAGCTGAATCATAAAGTCTTTTATCTTTTCTTTACAGGGAGTCGTAAAAGAGAGTTCCACTGTTGTTGTTCCGATGCGTGGCACAAAATAGATTAGCACTTCTAATCCGAGAATAACAAGGATAGTTGTGATAACGGCTGCGGCATACATACCTGTGCCACAGGCCAATCCTATGGCTGCAGTGACCCATAGCCCCGCTGCAGTGGTGAGCCCGCGTACTACGTTCTTCTGGAATATAATGGTGCCAGCGCCCAAGAATCCTATTCCCGATACTACCTGTGCTGCAACACGAGAGGAGTCCTTGAGATCAATTCCAAATCCGTATTGTGACACGATGCAGAATAATGCACTTCCCAATGCTACTAGAAAATGTGTGCGGAATCCTGCTTCTTTAGAACGATATTCACGTTCTATGCCGATGCATCCACCAAGAGCTAATGCTACGAGTAATCGAAGGGTGATGTCTATTATCATGATTCTTTAGAAAATAAAGAGGATAACGTCATAACTTCTGAAGAGAACTTATTGTATGGGAATTAGGTTTCAATAGAAGATTAATATTATGCATTGGGAGTGCTATCAATCTGTTCTTTGCTCAGTCCAGTATACTTCATGACCTGTTCCAACGCCATGCCGTCCGAAAGCATCCGTCTCGCTGTTGCTATTTTCTCAAGATTGATGCCTTCTGCTCTACCCTCTGCTCTACCTTCTGCTCTACCTTCTGCTCTACCCTCAGCTCTACCTTCTGCTCTACCTTCACGTTTAGCCGTGTCGATAGAGTTCTTAATATCGCGGTAGGCAAACTGGCTTGCTTCATATTCTCGTAGTTCGAGAGGAGTCAGTTTGGCAATCTCTGCTTCTTCAAAGAGACGATCGAACACTCTGTCGCGTAGCGCTTTCGGACGCTCATCAAGTTTGTAGAGATTCTTTAGGGCAAAGAGCCATTTATCGTAGAGCGTTTCAAGTTCGTCTAAAGACTTATCAAACTTGGCAATCTCCACGTAGATGAATTCTAACTTATCGTAAAAGACTTTGTGTGTGGCGGTATCGCAGAGTTGTACATGGTGGCTGAGCTTTTCCTGATCGAAAGCTGCTTCGTGCATATTGAAGTTGAGCAAAGCTATGGTGTAGATATGACTTAGCTTAAAGTCCCAATCCTTGCCCTTGGGCGCTTGTTCGCGTATAGGGAATGTGGAGTAAAACAGAGAGCGATCCTTGAAGTATGCTTGATAGGCATTTTGCATTTCTACGATGAATCGTTCTCCATTCTCTCCTTCACAATATACGTCGAATATAGCTTTGCGATCGGTAAAGACATCGCCCACATTCTCTGAGTTGAGATACTTCACGCCTTTTACTACTTGCTTTCCAGCAAATAGACTATTGAGGAAGCATATCAGCAAGTCCTTGTTGATCACTGTGCCAAAGATTCGCTTGAAACCAAAGTCTGTCAGCAAACTAATATATCGTTCTTCTGTCTGTCTCATGAGAGTTCCTATTGTCTTGTTGTTGCAAATGTAGCACATTTATTTGCTACAGAGCGTTTTTGGCTACAATTAATTGCTTTTTTTTGAGTAGGGATAAGCGCTTCGCATGTACGGGATCTCCTTCCTTAGATTCCGCTGATGATATAGAGGGTGAATACATCCGGAGAGAATAACAAGAAGGCGGTTCTATCGTCACAATGTCATGTTGAAACGATAGAATCGCCTTTTCTCTGTTCGGGAAAGTCTGTACAGGTTAGAGCCTGTCCGAGATTAGCCCTTAGCTGCTAATGGCGCAGGTTGTGTATATACGCGTGCTGCGAGGTCCTTGTCTATCATAAACAGGCCATAGCCGTTGCCGTTGAGCATCTTCAGATTGTCTATGATATTAGTAGCATTCTCTTCTTCTTCCACCTGCTCGTCGATAAACCACTTCAGCATGCTCTGTGTGGCAAAGTCGTTCTCCTGAGTAGAAAGGGCGTAGAGGTTGTTGATGAGATTAGTCACCTTCTCTTCGTGGGCAAGGGTCGACTCAAACACGTCGAGTTCTGACTTCCATTCTGTAGGCACTTCAGCGATAGGCTTAAGCGTGACTTTTCCACCGCGTTGTACCACGTAGTTGAAGAATATGCGTGCGTGATCTTGCTCTTCTTGGAATTGCACTTCATACCAATGAGCCATGCCCGGTTTTCCTGTAGCAGAGCACCAAGCCGACATGGACAAGTAAAGATAAGTCGACCAGAATTCGGCGTTGATCTGCTCGTTGAGAGCTTCTTCAATCTTTTTGTTAAGCATAATAATGTGAGGCGTTTAAAGGTTTTCTTGTTCGCAAATGTACAAATTAAAAGGGAATGTGCGAAGCAGACTCCACCCAAATTACATTAAAACTTCAACTTTCCATACTTATCCTTATACCATATTTGCCAAGCATTGACCATGTTTTGCCAGATCACGTATGCTCCCGGAGCGACAGCGGCCAATGGGTTGAGAAAGGTCAGTGTGAGCCAAATGCCCACTACCGTGTTTTTCTGACCAAGAGCCTGTCCCGCGCTGATGCTTGCGCCAAACGGTCTCCCCACGGCCTTGCCAATGGCGAATTGCGCGATGGTGACCGCAAGTGGCAGTACAAGTAGTCCCACAAGCATCAAGCCCGACACTTCTGAGTGGATGATATTCTTCATCGTGACGCCCATGACGATGGAGAGGTTGACACACCAAATGTAGAATCCTAAGTTCTTCTTCGCTTTAACGCGTTCCACGAAGTGGGGCACTATCTTGCGGCTCAGTAGAGCTAACAGTAGAGGCACGACAAGCACTACCGTAACGTTGCGCAACACCATCAGCGCTGCCGAAAGAAAAGTGATGTCTGCCTCCTTTTCCACCATGGGGAAGAATAGCGGAATAATCACCATTGTAAACACGTTGGCTATGATTGTATAAGTGGTGAGCGAACCGATGCTTCCACCTAACTTCTCTGTCACGACGGGGGCTGCGGCGGCTGTCGGACAAATCACGCAGATAAACACGCCCTCGAGAAGCAACTTCGCATCTTCGCTATGGCTCAAGCAGATAAGCAATACAAATAGCCCTGCCAATCCTGTACGAATGCCTTGCAGCAAGAAATGCCACAAGCGCGGCTTCATCTCTTTTATCTCAATCTTGCAGAAGGTGACGTAGAGCAGTACGAATATGATGGCGGGCATCAATTTTGTTACAAACGGCCCTGCCACATTGCCTATGGGCTCAAGTATAGGCACGTAGCCAAAGAGTAAATACATCACTGTGCCAAACAGCAAGGAGCAGGGCAGTGACCATTTCTTGAAAAATGCAATAATGTTCATATTGGAATCGTTCTTTAAGTAAGCACCAGAGATTGCTCGGTGTCGCATTATCTGGTCTGTATTATATTGCTTTCCTTCCTTTTTGTAGCCTCATTCCTAATAGATATGATGCTTTGCAAGACTACGCTCAGTATGACCAGTCCTATGCCCACGTAGAACGATGCGTTCAGTTCACGAGCTTCGCCAAAAGCAATAAAAGCAAATAGTATGGCATAGCAAGGCTCCAGATTGTAGGTGAGTGTTAGCGTAAAAGCTGATAGCTCGCGTAGCACGATAATTTGTAAGATATAAAGGCCTACAGTACAAAACAATGCTAAACTCAAGAGCCACCACAAGTCTGCTCCCATAGGCACTACGCATACTGGCTGAGAAGATGGGAATATCCATAGGTAAACGGGAATGATTGCGGATAGCCCGATTAGTCCGCCCATCATTTGGTAGAGCAATGCAGTTCTTGCTTTTACTTGTGTGCAGACATGCTTGCACGAAGTGGCATAGAGCGAAGCCACTGCTGCTGCGACTATGCCCACGCTGATACCCAGTCGGTAGCGAGAGTCGAACGAGAAGATGCATACCAGTCCCACCATTGTAATCAGCGATAAGAGCATTTCTATGGGCGAGAATTTCTTGTGGAAAATGAGCGGTTCGAATATAGAGGTGAAGAAGCCTATGCTGGCATAACACACCACGCCAATCGACACGTTGCTCTCCTTGATTGAAGCATAAAACAGAAGCCAGTGCACGGCTAAGAGCGTGCCGCATCCAGCAATCTGCAGTAGTTGCTTCCCTTTTACGCGGGGTAGCCCTGTAAACACGAGCAGTATGATCACGGTGAAAAACACGCGATACCACGTAAGCGTGGTCTCGTTGAGCGTTACCAATTTGCCGAATAGCCCCGTAAATCCAGCCAAGATCACGCTAAGGTGGAGCTGGATGAAGGCTTTTTTAGTTCCTGAAGAGTTCATTGTTTAGTTAAGAGGTGTGTCGGTGAATGGTCTTTTTGTCCGAAACTTCAGCCTCTGACTGTGGGCCAAGTGCTCAGACCATATGTGGTTATCCTATTCAGAGCATCCTTCATACGGATTCCCCGTGTGCAAAGTTAGTTATTTTGCAAGGAAAATAGGCTTTGAGCCGTCAATATATAAGTATCGATGAAGCATTCTTGCCATGCTAATGCTGGCTTAACCCTACGTATAAATGGCTTTAGACTGTAAAAGTATTATTAGTTTAGAGTTAATTAACGCAATCGGGGGAGGTAAATTAAAGCATTTACTTAGTTTTGCACAGAATTTATTAACTAACATCTAAATATATGAAGAAAGCTTTACGAATACTATTCGCCATGTTCTTCTTGTCGAGCATGGCGTGGGCGGGGAGTCCGGGTGTGACTTTTTTGCTGCGTAGTGGTCAGAAAGTAAGTTTTGCTTTTGCTCAAAAGCCTGTCATATCGGTTAGCAATGCCGACTTGTCGGTGTCGGTCTCTGGTGTGCAGAGAGTGAGTTATGCTTATGCCGACGTGCAGCGCATTTATCTGAGCGACGATGTAGCTTCGGGCATAGCGCCTGTGCAAAGCAATTCGTCTCAGCAGAGCGTGACGTTCAGTTGGCAAGATGGCGTGCTCGGAGCCTCGGGCTTAAATCCTAATGAGCAAGTGCGCGTCTTCGGTCTTGATGGCAAACTCGCATTGTCTGGACGGGCACAAGCTGATGGCTCTGTACAACTTTCCTTTTCTTCCATTCCTCAGGGCGTCTACGTAGTTCGTACGCAGGGTGGCCTTAGTTACAAACTCTTCAACAAGTAAGATTCTATGAAAAAACTTTTCTCTCTATTTTTCTCTTTGCTGCTTGCAAGCATCTTTACCACCGCCTCTGCTCAGCAGAACATCTTTGTCTGGAAGAACGGTGGCAACCTCTCCGTCATCTCTTCTGAGAATGTGGATAGTGTGTCGTTCTCAGTTGGCTCTTGGCTCTTCAAGATCACCACTTCTACGGCCGTCAGCGTCACTACCAACTCTTTTAAAGCTATGGCCAGTGTTTCGCTCAATGAGAACGTCAAGTCTCTCTCGGTTTCTCCCGAAGTGGGAGTGTGCTATTCAGATGAGAACTCTCAGCCCACTTATAGTGATAGCCATGAAGTCTTAGGTAGCAGTATGACCGACTATACGATTAACATCAACTATATTGATCCTGGTACGACCTATTATTATCGTACTTACGTGAAGTTGCTTGGTGAGGTCTATTATGATCCGAATGTGTATTCCATTACAACGCTTGGTACGAAGCCTCAAAATAAAGTCATCAATGGCCATAAGTTCATTGACCTCGGTTTGCCAAGCGGTTTGCTATGGGCAGAATGTAATGTAGGTGCATCTACTCCTTATGCTGACGGTGATTATTATGCTTGGGGTGAGACTCAGACGAAATCATCTTATTCATGGAGCACCTATAAGTGGGGTAGTTCACCTGCAAAATATAATTCTTCCGATGGTAAAACCACGCTCGAGGCCTCAGATGATGTTGCCACAGTCAAGTGGGGTAAGGAATGCCGCATGCCCTCGCGTGCAGAGTTTCAAGAACTCTACAATAAATGTGATTGGACATGGAAGTCCAATTACAATGGTGCAAGCGGGTATCTCGTAACAGGTCCCAATAATCAAACTATTTTTCTCCCCGCTTCGGGCTATCGCAGCCTTGGAGGTCTCGGCAGTCATGGCTCGTGCGGCTACTACTGGTCGAGGTCGCTCAACGCCAGCGATACCGACTGCGCCTACTACCTCGACTTCAACAGCGGCTACGTCTACCCGAGCTACAGCAACGACCGTTACTATGGCCGCAGTGTTCGCCCCGTTGCAGAAAAATAGACGTGCGAATGCACGTCTTTCATAGGAAGTGGGGGCGAAGTGTCTCGCTTCGGCGCATTGGCGAGGCTCGATGCCCGAGCCAATGCAAGAGATCACGTGTAAGGTCTCTTTTGCCACGCTCGGCTTTGAGCCTCGCGTGCCAAGCCGAAGCGGGACACTTCGCCCCCACTTCCTATAGCTTATAGCTTGATATACAGGGATGCCGACGCGGGGACGCGTCGCTCACAGAACTGGCAGTGGTTGCCTCTAATCCTCATTGTGGTTGCCTATAGTCTTCATTGTTGCGTCAGTACGTTGGGCGGCGTACTGCGGTACGTTGGGCGGCGTACTGGAGTGCGTTGGGTGGTGTACTGGAGTACGTCGGGCGGCGTACTGGAGCTTCGATATAGGTCCGTATAGTTGATTACGTGTTTTTCAGAAAAATAGAACCGCCTTTAATCATTTTGCTCGGCAGGCACTCTCACTACGTCCACTACATGACTCCCTGCGCCAATAAGGTCGGGGCGCTCGGAAATGCATTTCTGGTAGTCTATGAATCGGGCAAAGGTCTCTTCACTCATATGGTTGAGGCGAGTGCGCATATAGTCGGCTGCGCCATCGGGCGAGAATATGGTGACGCGTTCAAGTTGTGATGCTTGGTCGAGCCGGTCGATATCTTCCAAGCGTACATAATCATATAGCTCGCCCTCGGGCGTGCGCACATGGAATGTCTCGTCTACGAAGCCTTCGTCCATGAGTCGGCCGATTCTCTCTTCATCAAAGCAGTAAGAGAGAATGCTATATTCATTCATCAAGTAGGCTACAAAGATCAAGCCTCCAGGCTTTGTCACACGCTTGGCTTCGCGAAGCGCTTTCAGCTTTTCCTCATCACCGATCAGGTGGTAGAGCGGACCGAGAAGCAAGGTGACGTCGGCAGCATGGTCGGGCAGGAAAGGCATGGAGCGAGCATCGCCTTGTACCACGTCGGCCGATGGCTCACGCTTGAGAAATACTTCGATGTTGCGGCGCACCAACTCTACGGCTTTCACCCGATAGCCTTCTGCCATCAGCGCAGAGGAATATCGTCCAGTTCCCGCACCGATATCGAGCACGAAGGAGTCGGGTTGGAGAAAACGACGCAGATGGTGCATCGTGGTCTCAAACTCTACGATGCCGTGACGACGCTGCAGACGCAGGTCTTCGGGGTGCTTATTATAGTGCTTTTCGATGTTGGATAAAGCCATGATGGAGTGGGTAAAATATAGGAGTATTGATTATAAAAAATCTTCGTGCGCTAATGGTATGGGGGCATTAACGCACAGACAGACAATAAATATGACTAAGAAGAAACGCTTTCAGCGGAAGAACAATGCGCTAAAAGCAATGTACAGGTAAGTGAGCAACATAGCGATGACGAGTATCTTGCCACTCGTTGGGCGCATGCGATTGGCAGCAGGGCTAAGGGCGTGCTTTATGCGAAGAGGATGATGCTCTATGACCACTCCTGTGACGGTGAGCCGATAGAAAGCCCATCCCACGAACAGTCCCCAAAGGGTGCCTACGGCAAGGTCGCCCACGTAGTGTACGCCTAAGTAGACGCGTGTCCAGCAGTTGAGTAGCGCCCATGAGGCTAAGCTTATAGTGAGGAAGCGACGGCGAGCGAGCAGGGATACGAACATCGCTATGGCCCAGGTGTTGGAAGCGTGCGAGGAGAAGAAACCATAATTGCCTCCTCGGTAGCCATTGACCACATCGACCATGTACATGATCTCGGGATTATGAGTGGGGCGCCATCGAGCTACTAAGGGCTTAAATACCGACGATGCCATCTGATCGGCCAAGAGGATGGATAGGGCAATGCCAAGCACTACGTGCCATATGCCGCGCAGATTGTTGTCGCGCACAACGACGTAAAGAAGTACGATGGCAAGGGGAATCCACGTAAGTGTGCGCGTGGCCGTCCAAGCCACCCCGTCGAGAAACAACGACTGGCTTCCATTGAGCAAAAGAGTGAGTTGGCGATCCATTGTTTTGATTGTTGTGTGTATGATAGAGGGGAATCCCAGCCAGTTCTGTGGGCGACGCGTCCCGCGTCGGCATGAGAGGAAAAACTGTTTTTATCTCAGAATATATTCTTACTGGCAGATGCCGACGCGAGACGCGTCGCCCACAGAACTAAGTGGGAATTTTCTGATTAACTGGCAGATGCCGACGCGAGACGCGTCGCCCACAGAACAGGTAAACTTGTTTACTAATTCCTTAAATCTTTCAGCGAAGCGTCATTGTTGCTCCAACAGGTGCTTCCGTCGGGTAGTTGCAGTTGTTTCCATCCATTAGGCTGCACTTCGGTGATGTCGACGAGCACTCCCTCATGGAGTTCTCGCAGAACTTTTGCCGAAGCTGTAGGAGCATCGTATACCTTGGTAGATTGCATGATCACGGCTTGTTGCTCAGCAAAGGAATGGTTCGCCTCCGTGTAAGCAAAGATGAAGCAGCATATGCTGACGATGAACAGGGCAATGCTGGAGCCGAAGCACAGCTTGCGCACGGGAGTGCTTGACAAAAGCTTGAATCCTGCTACAAAGGCCAGCATGAGGAAAAGCAGAACGATAGCTGTGATGCCCCATGTAGTAGCGCTGAAGTGGCGAATGAGCGCACGCGTCCAACTGAAGAAGAATATCTCTGAAGGTTCGTCAAATTGATCTTGCAGTTTGCTCTGCGTGAGTTGCAGGTTGAAGGCCGCATCAGCATCCGATGGATTGATACGTAGGGCGCTTTGATAGCCCCATACAGATAGAGCGTAGTTGTGCAAGCGATACTGGCAAGAAGCGTAGTTGTAGTAGAGAGGGGCTTGCTGGGCAGCTGTCAGCGAGGAGTCTTTCAGCAACTGATCGTAGGCAGCGGCAGCTCCCACATAGTCTTTCTGGTCATAGAGTCGCTTAGCATCCGTAGGGGTGAGGGCTTGGCTGATGAGACTAAAGCAACTCATTAATATAATAAGGAGAATGGATTTGCGCATACGAGTCTATTTTTTAGAAGGATGAAGTTCGTGAGTCAGACTGTTGATCACGCTGACGGCCTCGTCGAAAGTAGCTTGCTTGTCCTGGCTACTGCCTGGGGCATACTGAGCATACTGGCAGGTCTCAATGAGCTTTAGCAAGCGATCGGTCAGGGAAGCATCGATGCCTCGCTCGCTGAGCTCAGCCTGTATACGCTCGGTGCTGAGGTCGGCTTGTCCTATATTAAATGTGTCGGCTATGAATCCGTGAAGAGCATTGATTACGGCAGCATGGAAGTCGCCCGTAGCTTTGCCAGAGAGGATGGCTTGTGCGGCTCGCAAGCGCTTCATGGTCTGTTTGCCCGCATTGCGTTGCTTGCGGCCGATGACATCGGCACGGCTGGCGTTCCAAGCATTGGTGAAGCACCATACGGCGAAAGCAGCGATTATCCACAATGCTACTAATACCCAAAATCCGGCCTTCCCCCATGCAAAGATCGAGCCTATCTCGATCTCGTGAAGAGGACGGATGTCGCTCTTGAGAAGCGCCAATTGCTTGTCAACGTCGGCATTGGAGCGCTCACCCTTTGCCACGTGGAGGTGGATGGGCTGCGTGTGCAGGGTTTGATAAGAGTTGGTAGCAGTGTCGAAGTATATGAAACTTACGGAGGGAATGGTATAGTCGCCTACGTTGCGAGGCACGAAAGTATAGTCGAAGGTCAACTCTCCGTGCAGACCGCTGGTGCTTACCTTGGTGTTGTCATTGGTCTTAGCATCGTAGGTATCGAAGTCTTTGGGGAAGTTGATGGTAGGCGCGGTGATCAGTTTTAAGTTGCCCAGTCCGCTCAATGTGATACGATAAGTAGCCACATCGTTGGTCTTCACCGTGGGGTTGAGCATCTTACTGCTTATAGAGAACTTGCCTACAGCGCCCGAGAAGTTGGCGGGACGTGGAGAGGGTAGGGGGTCTACGTGTAAGGTGATCTGTGGTACGGTACGTTTCACTTGCACGCTCATCGTGCCTCCGCCATTGAAGAAGAGGTCGGCGAGATCCATCGTATTGTCTTGTTGTACTACAGCACAATTGAACGTGATGCTGGGGATGACGATGTTGCCGCTCTTCTGGGGAAATACTACGTATTGCAGAATAGTACCCGTACGGTAGGTGGCATTGCCACGACGTTCAAGGCTGGTCTGGATCTGATTGCCCGGAAGTGGAAGTTCCTGCGAGATGAGTCCCTTGAAATCGGGCTTCTGCATCAGGCTGGTGTTGGAAAGTCCTACACCTACGCGAGAGTGAATGCGATAGGTGAGCAACACGGCCTCTTGTTCTTTCACGCGTGTGCGGCTTGGCGTGACGTCGATGAAGAGGTCTCGCTGAGTGACGGGGCTTCCTGCTTGTTGCACTCCACTGCTTGCTTGCTGAGAGGTGCTCGCTTGGTGATTGCTTTGGCCACCAGATGCGTTGCCACCTTGACCGCCACCTCCTTGTACGTTCACGCTGATAGAGTTGCTTCGAACGGTACGTCCGTTGACGCTGATGCTGGCGGGGCCAATGGTAACATGGCCACTCTTGCGTGCAGAGAGCACGTAAGTGTACGTTGTACTCTCGGAGTGCGACGTCTTGCCATTGATCATTTGGTAACTGCTCGAAGAATAGCTTGAGGGGCCACTCAATATCTCAAATGCAGAGAGTGAGGGCGGTATAAAGCCTGACACTCCCGAAGCATTGATTGTAAAGCTGAGTCGGTAATAGCCTCCCACATCCTCTATAGATGCGGAGAAACGTTGTGACCATGCTTGCAGAGGTAGAATTAATACGGCAAGCATGATGAGTATTTTGCGTAGCATGTGGGGCATAGTTAGAATCTTAAGTTTTTAGGCCGTAGGTCTTGTAAGATTACCAGTTCTTTTCTAATGAGCGCTGACGTGGCTGCTGCTTCTTGAGCCTTTCCAGTGCACGACGCTCGGCTTGTCGAGCTAAGTTCATGTATTGCTCGGTCTGCTGACGGTCTTGCTGCTGTTGCTGTTGGTTTTGCTGTTGCTGCTGTTGCTGGTTCTGTTGTTGCTTGTTGTCTTTGTTCTGTTGCTTGTTTTGCTTCTGCTGTTGCTTCTGTTGCTGCTTCTGCTGCTGTTGCGATTGAGGATTGTTCTTCAGTTGTTTTTGACACAAAGCCAGATTGTAGCGCGTCAGGTCGCTATGTGGGTTGAGGCGAAGAGACTGCTTATAGTGCTCAATGGCTTGACGCAGCAGTTGCTGTTGCTGTTCTCGCGAGTGGAGCGCAGCAGTCTGGCTGATGTAGCCGCGATTGTGCCAAGCCATAGCACGCATTTGCGGATTGCGCTCAAGTTGCGTCACACGATTGTAAAGGCTGTCGGCTGCTTGCACATTGCCTTTCGTCAGATAGACATTCGCTAGATTGAACATGGCGCGGCTATTGCTTGCGTCTTTACTCAAGACCTTGAGGTAGTAGGCCGTGGCAGCATCGGTCTGATTGCGGTGGAAACGCTGGTTGCCCATGTGGGTGTAGCGATATATGGCGTTTTGTGATTGTGCTTCAGTGGAGCCTATGCCGCAGAAGCATGCTATTAACAAAAGAATTTGCCAGAAGGAATGACGTATCATTTGCTGAATATTTTGAAGCGGCTTGTCCAGCTGCTCTTGGTTTCACTGATACACGTCTCAATGATGAGGAGCACGAGCAAGATGATGATCATGCCCTGAAACTGCTCATCGCGTGCGGAATATGATGTCGTCGATGATGCTTGCTTCAGTTGGCGCAGTTGGCCTTGAAGCTCATCTTGTGCACTATTGCTTTGGTCAAGGTGGAGATAGATGCCATGTCCGGCTTGAGCTACGGTGCGACACATTTGTTCGTTCAGTGCCGTGTGAATCACCTGCCCATTGGCATCGGTCATGGGACCTTGGGAAGTAGGAATCTCGCTGCCTTGGCTTGTTCCTACTCCGATTACGTAGACATTGATGCCTTGCTTATAGGCCTCGCGTGCAGCTTCTTCAGCTCCGCCTTCGTGGTTTTCACCATCGGTGATGATGATGATAGCTTTACCCACGTTCTTCTCACTCGAAAAACTCTTACATCCTAAGTTGATAGCAGCGGCGATGTCAGTACCTTGCATCGTGACCATACCTGTAGAAAGCGCATCAATAAAGGTCTTGGCTGCAGCATAGTCGGAGGTAATAGGGAGCTGCGGATAAGCTTCACCCGCGAATACACCGAGCGCAATCTTATCGTTCTTCATCTTGTCTACCATGTTGCTTACCAACAGTTTGGCTCGATCAAGTCGTGAGGGCAACACGTCGTTGGCCATCATCGAGTTGGATACATCGACCATGACCACGGCTTCTATGCCTTCTGCTGTATCAGTCTGTTGCTTCAGCCCGTACTGTGGACGGGCAAATGCCACGATGATTGTGGCTAATGCCAACATGAGCACGCCAAACTTTACGTGACGACGCATGAACGAATGACCTGGCATAAGGGCATATACCATCTTGGCATCGCCCATTGCCGACGCTCTTCTGCGCGAGCGCATATAGCTATAGACATATACTGCTAAGCAAAGGGGAATTAGCAGTAACAGGTAGAGATATTGTGGATTAAGAAACTGGAACAATGTCGTAATCGTTTAATAGTTTTCGTATTGCAGCATGCTGATAGCTACCATCTTAAGAGAGCGTAGTAATCTCCACGCAATGTTATATAGAGTTTCTGCAACCTAAATTTTTCCTATAATATAGGTACGAACTCAAGCTTTCTTATCAGCGTGGAAAGTCGTCTTTACTAAATTCTCTTGAACCATGTGGTGCGAAGCAGTATCTCTATGAGTAGAACCAAGATGGCTGCTAATGCAAAGGGCTGATAAGCTTCATAATGACGGCTATGCTGGCTGACCTTTAGCTTGGTCTTCTCAAGTTTGTCGATGTCGTCGTATACCTGCTTTAATGAGGAACGCGATGTTGCTTGGTAGAAGATACCTCCAGTCTCATTGGCAATTTGCTTAAGTGTAGAGGGATCGGTAGTGTCGTCAATCTGTTGGGTGTACACTTCGCCATTAGGAAGTTGCGCTACGGGCACATTGACCTTTCCGTTGCTACCGAGCAATATGGTATAGATCCTGATACCCAAGTTCTTAGCCATATCGGTGGCCATTAGTGGGGAAATCTCACCCGTATTGTTGGCACCATCGGTGAGGAGGATGATCACCTTACTCTTGGATGGACTATTCTCAAGGTGGGATACTGCGCTCGCGATGCCCATGCCAATGGCTGTGCCTGGCTGAATTATGCCATCGTTCTGCAGGTTGCAGTTGGCTCCCTTAAAGCTTTGCATCAAGGTACCATGATCTGTGGTGAGCGGACACTGCGTAAAAGCCTCTCCTCCAAAGAGAGTGAGACCTATGTTGTCGTTGGGACGATTATTGATAAACTCAAGTGCCACATCGCGTGCAGCAGAGATTCGGTTGGGGCTGATATCTGGAGTGGCCATACTTGTAGAGATATCTAATGCCATCATGATATCAATGCCCTCGGTCTGTCCGGTGCGCCACGAACTTCCTGTCTGAGGGCGAGCTAAGATAATTACCGCGAGGACGTAGAGCAATGTGCGCAGAATGAATGGTAGGTGTACTAAGCGAGTACGCCAAGTATGAGGCACTCTGCGAAGGGCTTCGGTAGATGCCCAGCGAATGTGGCTCTCGCTCGATGAACGGAACAAGAAGTACCATCCAACCCAAGGGATGAGCAGGAGAAGTAGTAGAAAATATGCAGGATTAGCAAATGTCATGTGTCGGATTATGCAAATGTGCTGTAGGCAAGCCAGAGGTTATATGCCGTCAGCGCAATGAACAATGCTGTAAGTAAAACAAGAAGTACGCGCATGATGTTGCGCCATACAATCTGTTGCTTATTTGAGAGTGATTGGTACTCCACGCGTGGTTGCGGAAGTTGTTGGGGCTGGAGCTTGGTAGACTGTACATAGTCAAGCGCCTGGACGAGATTGCGATCTTGCTCAGGGAGAGAGGGAGAATGCTTAGCAAACTTTACCAAGTCGGCAGTGACGAGAACGCTTTTCAATTCGTTGATAGCCTCTTCATTACCATCTTGATTGAGATGCTCAATGATTTCGGATGTAGTCATTTCGCGGGCGCTGAATCCGAATCGCTTCTCAATGTAGGTCCTAAGTGTAGAGGTCAGCTCCATGTAGTACAGCTTGCTATCGGCAGCAGGATTCTTCTTTATATGATCAATATCCTTGAGAGCGGTTACGTGGGCTGGAACGGGCGGATGAATCACAACGCGACGGGTAATGAGTCGAGGATCGGAAAGACGAATGCCAATCGCTAAAGCTACACAGAGTGCTACTAATGCTCCTAAAGCCAACAGAAGCATTTGCCATGACCATTCAAAGGGCTGATCGATGACATCGTGAGGACCATTGAACTTGTCTACGTGTGTGGTATCCACTTCTACGGTGTTGACTTTGAGACCCAAACTTCCACGAGTGGCATACGTCTTCCCATCCACCTTGATTTGAAAAGGTGGAAGTTTGTATACTGCAGAGTCGAAAGACGTGATGGTGTAGTACCTTGTAAGTTGTATGCGCTTCCCGTCATTCAAGCGCAACGTGTCAAGCTGACTATTATAGACCACTTCGACGCCGTGTGTCAACTCTTGTTGAGGTTGGAAATAGGGAAAGTCGATCTTCTGATTGCTGTTGGCACTACATTTCACGCGTACACGTACTTGTTGGCCAATGAGTATGCTTGTTGTATCCATTTGGGCTTCTGCCACCACCTGTGCATGGGAAGAAACGAAAACGGAAAACAACGATACGATAATCAGTGCAAACCTGAATTTGATATGTAATGTAAGTTTGGTCATAACGTGAATAAGCGAGAGTGTGATACTATCGCTGTGCGAATAGATTCATGAGTGGGCGTACATAGTCAGCATCAGTTGCTACCGATGCATAGTCCACTTGGTTCTTTCGAAAGAGGGAGTCTAACGTATTGCAGTGGTTGAGCCACCATTGTCTATAGTACTTTCGTACAGCAGGGCTCGACGTATCAATGTATTGCTCGTGTCCAGTCTCCATATCTTTTGCCCTAATCAATCCTACGTCAGGAAGTTGCGCCATACAGTGGTCGAAGAGATGGAGAGCAACAACGTCGTGCTTGCGTGAGGCAACCAGCAGTGGACGAGAATAATCTGACTGATCCAGAAAGTCGCTTAGCACAAAAGCTATAGAGCGCTTACTCATGATCTTTACCAGATATTCCAATGCGACAGCTACGTTGGTACGTTTCCCTTGTGGCTCAAAAGAGAGTAGCTCTCGGATGATATAGAGAATGTGCTTTCTTCCCTTTTGTGGTGGAATGAACTTCTCTATGCGGTCGGTGAAGAAGATAACGCCTATCTTATCATTATTCTGCATAGCAGAGAATGCTAATGTGGCTGCTATTTCTGTGGCGAGCTCTCGTGTAGTGCGCTCTTTGGTACCAAACGTTTCACTTTCAGAAAGGTCTACTAGGAGCATAAGTGTAAGTTCGCGTTCTTCTTCAAACACCTTAATATAAGGCTTGTTCATACGAGCCGTAACGTTCCAATCAATGTCTCTCACGTCGTCGCCAGGCTGATATTCGCGAACTTCTGCAAAGGACATACCACGTCCCTTAAAGGCAGAGTGGTATTCACCAGCAAAGATATTGTTGGTGAGCGCTCTTGTCTTTATTTCTATGCGTCTGACGCGTTTTAGCAGTTCTGAAGTTTCCATGAGTGTTAGGGTACCTCCACTTTGTTGAGAATTTCTTTCACGATGTCGTCGGCCTTTACGTTGGCCGCTTCAGCTTCGTAAGAAAGGCCGATACGATGACGGAGCACGTCGGCAGCGATGTCACGTACGTCTTCTGGTATAACGTAGCCTCTGCGCTTGATGAATGCACAAGCTCTTGATGCTAATGCGAGGTTGATGCTTGCACGAGGAGAACCACCGAAAGAAATATAGTGCTCTAAGTCTCCAAGTTTATACTGTTTCGGATAGCGAGTGGCAAATACGATGTCGGCAATATATTGCTCGATACGCTCATCGATGTATACCTGCTTTACTGTCTGGCGGGCATCAACGATACGCTGTGTGTCGATGACAGGACTTGGTGTTACAAAGCTATCGTTAAGGTGAGCGCGGACGATCTTCTTTTCTTCTTCTAAGGTGGGGTAGTCTATGATGACTTTCAGCATGAAACGGTCCACTTGAGCTTCGGGAAGTTCGTAAGTGCCTTCTTGCTCAATGGGGTTCTGTGTTGCGAGCACAAGGAAAGGCTCGGGAAGAGCGAATGTGTTATCTCCGATGGTCACTTGGTGCTCTTGCATAGCCTCCAAAAGAGCACTTTGCACTTTAGCAGGAGCACGGTTGATCTCATCAGCCAATACGAAGTTGGCAAAGATAGGACCCTTCTTCACTTTAAAACTTTCGTCCTTCTGGCTATAAATCATTGTACCGATAACGTCGGCGGGGAGAAGGTCGGGCGTAAATTGTAGTCGCCCAAACTTTGCATCAATCAAAGAGGCCAAAGTTTTGATAGCTAATGTCTTTGCCAAACCTGGCACACCTTCAAGTAGAACGTGTCCATTGGAGAGCAAGCCTATAAGCAGCGAGTTTACTAAGTGCTTCTGACCTACAATCGTGCGGTTCATGCCTTCAGTCAAGTCTGTGATAAATCTTGATTCGGCTTCAATCTGCTCATTGAGTTGACGTATGTCTATTGATGTTTGCATCTTATCTGTATGTGGGTGTTTAAGTTATATGGAATGCAAAAGTAATTCTTTCGTTTTTATTCTTGCTCCCAATAGATTTAATTTAAGCTAAAGAGAAGGGCTTTTCGGCAGATGTAGTATAGCATTAATGCGTATTATGCCATTATTCTACAAAGCGCCCAACCTTAATTGACGAAGTTCCACGATACGCCGAAGTGGATGGTCATTCGGTTGAGAGGGTAGTGGGGCACGAGGAAAGGCTTGCCATTACCAGAGGAGTAATTTACGTGCGACGCCATGATATAGAAGCGTGTGCGCTTCAGATGGAAGTTTGCATAGGCATTGATAATAGGATAATTGCCTACAGACGTGGCGTAGGCAGCATCTTGCACTACGTACTGTCCGATGATGGGAGAATAAGCTGGTGCTTTATAATTTGTAAAGTAGCGCATATCAACGCCAATTTCTGTGCGCAGCACCTTTGCTATTCGGAACAGCAAGTAAGCATTGCTATATGCCATAAATGTGGGTACAGGAAGTACGCTCTTGTTGGTACTTGCCTGATAAGTCAACTCGTTATCCCAATTGAACACACCGGCATGCAGGTTGTAGCCGAGCGTGAGTGCAAGCAGTTGCACGTTCTTGTTAGCTTGTGCCACACTTACAGCGTGGTGGTAAGAGGTATATTCATCTGCATTGGTAAACGGGGTGAGTGTCTCTTGGAAATATGTATAGTTTTGGATGTTCTCTAAGCTTGCGCTCACAAACAAGTCGCGATAAGAAAGTCTTGCGTTGATGCGGGCGTGAAACATTTTCTTCAAGTCATTATTATCCCACCATGCATTGCGTGAATAGTAATGTCTGTAGTAGAACGAGGGGCGCTCATTGCGTACGAATCCATCAAGCTTAAAACGGATAGAGTCTTTCTTGAGCGGTATGAACAATTGCGCATCAGCCTCCACATTAAACTCACCCCAATCACTACCCGTAGTGCGTAGTTCTCCTAATACATTGTAGCGGATGATCTTGCTTTGTTGCTCTATCAGCTGTGCTCCTACTGTGAAGTAGTTCTCGGTGAACTTCGTCTTCTGCGTGAATTGCATTTGTGCGGGCAGGCGAAAATCGAACTTTGCCAGTTCGTGCTTGCCATATAGGCGAAGTCCCATCTTCATCCATCGGTTCATACCTTCATGAAGTTCCACGGCAAACGTGTTTTCTACTCCCAAATGGTGAGTACGGTCGAAGGCTGAGTCACCAGGCAGGTAGAAGTCGGAGAAATAGCCTGGATTGTCTGCATTGTTGCTCTCGTTGGAGATAAACTTGCGTGTGTTATCATCCACTCTCAATGTGTGTATAAAGCTGCTTACGGGTACAAACTCGCTCGTAATCTTCAGTGTATCTTCTTGCTGTTGTACTTCTGCCTTGCTATCATCATTGTGTGGTGTACGTGGCAGACGTGGTTGTATGGCCTTTGCTGTATCGTTGAGGCTGTCTGTCTTCTGTGGGTTTGGTTCGGATATGGGGCGTATAGGTGGTGTTGGTTTCTTAACTATATTTCCTTTTGCGTCGCGATACCTTCTGAATCCCAGACTATATCGATGAGTCAAGAAGAACTGATTGCCTCCGATCTTGTTCCATGCACGTGCCAAATTAATGGGCATATCACCTGTGCCATATCGTGTGGGGAATGTCTCTGGACGATTCACGTAGTCATCATTCTCGATACCACCATTCTCGCGCGTCTTTAGATAGGTATGTTGGAAGAATGCATGCATCTGGTACTGTTCCCCCCGATACGAGGCAAAGAGCGTACCATCAAAGTCGGCAGTAGATTGTCCTTGGTAGTAGCCGCGACCATACAGATAGTCCGCTTTCATTCCCATGCCAAGCTTCTTTCCAGCATTGACAGAAAATAATGCTTTGATGCGGTCTTCTCCATTCTGCTTGTTGCCACAAGAATGGTAGGTAAGATTCGTGAAGGGCGACTTGGTATTGGTAAACAATACATCTTGGCCTTCACTCAAGAAGAAGCTATAGGGTAGCTTAAAGATGAACGGATTGCTTTGCATGTTTTTGCCCTCTTCGCTAAACAAACGGCTGATGCGAGGACTCCCTAAGTTGCCTGTATAGTTGTAATGCCCATGCATGCCCATCGTCTGGTTGCTGTTTTGGAAACCATGGGGGATGGTGTCGTATTCAGCAGGGATGATATCGCCAAATCGGGGATTGATATGCCAAGCATAAATGCCTTCGGGCACGTCAATCGTCTCAGTGCTATCGTTACTGAATCCACTGTTGCGTTGGTCGTCGTAGTCAGGACCAATCCCTTGTCCACGGGCAGTAATACCATTAATGGTACGGGCCACTTGTGCTTGCGCTCTGTAGCTTTGGCAGATCATTAAGGTGCATACGATAGCCCACAGGATATTCTTCATCATAGTGTAGTATTTCTCGTGCAACTTAAGTTTCTGATTTAGCAAAGCGGGCTGAAAGCCCAGTGATTTCCATAGCC
>CALEKA010000041.1 GCA_937898715.1 uncultured Prevotella sp. | reverse complement strand
ATAACATGTTAACAGACGTGTTAAATGTTCTCGGATTTGATGCGTCTGCCCTGTACATGATGGTTCTTCCATCGTACACCGCTCGGTGGCAGCATTGCCACCGCCCAATGGCAGCATTGCCACCGCCCAGTGGCAGCATTGCCACCGGGCGGTGTACGATGAAAGGATGTTCATTCGTAAACGGTAAAATGCTTATCGGCAAACGAAAAGATGCTCGTTTGCAAACGAAAAGATGTATGTAGTATAGAAGACGTTCCCCCCGTTAGAATTCGCTCGGTTAATAAGTTTACACTTTGATAATTAGGTATTCAAGTTTTCTTTAGAGAAAACTTCAGTTAGGTATAATATTTTAAAGCGAGTACTGAAATAGAAATGCCGAAGGAAATAGAGCGTACGAGCGGTAAAAGACTCGTTCAGACTATTTCCTTCGGCATTTTTAAATCAGTACTCGCATCAATGTTATTCTAAGAGAAGTCCTCGCATTCCCTCAAATATACGTTTAAGCCCTTCTTCCAGACGAGCGCGCGGACATGCCATGTTAATACGGACAAAATGTGTTCCTTCGCGGCCGTACACGCTACCCGCGGTAATCCATACGTGGTGATCCTTAATGAGAAGTTCGCTCAATTCCTGTGACGAGATGGGAAGTGCAGAGCAGTCTGCCCAAGCCAAGTAAGTGCCCTCCATCAGCATGACAGGGCATTGTGGCATTTCTTGAGCGAAACGTTTACGCAAAAGTTCATAATTGTCTGCAAGATAGTGCTGGAGTTGGCAGAGCCATTCGTGTCCTTCGGCAGAGTAGGCTTTCTCGAGAGCTATGACTCCGAATGGGTTGACGTCGCATACCTCATTGATGTTGATGGCACGATCAATGCGCTCACGTACTTCTACATCACGGCAGATGATATTGGCAATCTGTAAGCCCGCAATATTGAATGCTTTTGAGGGAGAGCAGCAGGTGATACATCCCTCGCTTAGATCCGCAGGTAATGATCCGAGTGGGGTGTATTGATAAGGTGAGAATGTGAATTCACAATGAATCTCGTCCGAAATGATTCGTACACCATGTTTTTGGCATAGCTGGGCTAATTGTGTGAGTTCGTCGCGTGTCCAGACTCTTCCTCCTGGATTGTGAGGGTTGCATAGCAGGAATAGGCGTGCTCGATCATGTTGGAGCTTCTGTTCTAAGTCTGCAAAATCGATTTCATATCGTTTCGTCTTACGATTGTAGATGAGCGAATTGCTAACCATTTCGCAGCCATTGTTGCGTATGGATGAGAAGAAACAATTGTACACGGGGCCTTGCACAATCACTTGATCACCTGGCAGTGTGAGTGCCTTGATAATGGCCGATATGGCAGGTACAACTCCTGAGGTATAGATAATATCGCTACGGCGGATATGCCAATCGTGGTAGGTGGCAAACCAGTGGATAATGGCATCGTAATACGACTCTGGCACACGTGTATAGCCAAAAATACCCTGACTGACTCGCTCCTGAAGTGCCTCTGTAATACCTGGATAGGTCTCAAAGTCCATATCTGCCACCCATAGGGGAATGAGATTAGGATCGGATGTGCTATCCCACTTGTAGGAGTTGGTGCCACGTCGCTGCGTAAGTTTTGAAAAATCGTATGTGGTAGACATGAGTGTTGTGAAATTTCCTTTTTAAGAATGAAGGGTAGGGAAGAGTAAATATTTCGATTGGCTAAGTGTAGATACGTCGCACGTTTTTTTCTTGGTTTGCGATAGCATCTAATCTCATGCTTCTTAAGCGCGGACTGATATTTTGCAATCTGCGGGCTGCTTGATGTTTTGATCGATGATCACTTCGCCGATGCTGTCTGCTACAATATGGCCTGACTTTGGATTCTTAATACTCTTGATGTATCCTTTGATATCTGCTTGCAGGGTGGAGTATTCAAAGGCACGATCGCATTCCGCATCGAATGTACACCCCTCTATGATAAGTCCTTCAGCATAGCATAGTGGCTGCTCGCCTGAGATGTGGCAGTTGACCAAGCGCAGATTGCGTGAATGCCAACCGAGGAACTCTCCATTGAGTTCAGAATCGTAGACTGTCACATTGTCTACCTCCCAAAAAGAGTCTTTCGTGTCAATACGAGCGTTGTGTATTTCGATGTTGCGCGAATATTGGAAGACGTATTTCGCATCCGATATGAGTCCGTCTACTTTGATATTGTTGCAGTGCATAAATGGGTATGTTCCTTCGTGCAAAACAACATTTTCAAGTGTGAGACCGTCTATGCCCCAAAAGGTCTCATCGGCATCGTTGATGGTTACATTCTTGAGCGAAAGATTCTTCATCTCGCGGAAGAATTTGGGACCATTGATTACGCAATCTTCCATATGCATATCGTCGGAATACCAGATGGCAGAGCGCGATCCAGGAGCAAAGTAGCAATTGCGTATGTCCGACCCCTTTACGTGCCAAAGCGGATATTTACCCTCAAAGTAGCAATTGCGACATACGATGTTGCTACATTCCTTAATGCCTGATTCACCAAAGGTGATACGTACGTGGTCGAGTTCCATATTGTGAATCTCGAAAAGAGGACGCTCTCCGCCAAATACTTTGTTGCTAATAGTTTCCATATGATATCTTTTATTTATTGACAAAATGTATGTTTCCTCTATTTATAGAACCATCTTATACTGATTCAATAGCTCTTATCTTATTTTCCAACACTTAAGTTTTATAAGGAATATAATGCCTCTGAAGCATAGCTCGATGCACATGGCCATCCATACTCCACGCAAGCCCATTGATGGGGCTAAGAGAGCTGCTAAAGTGATGCGCACACCCCACATACTTGCTAAGTTCATAATACTGGGCGTAAGTGTCTGAGCAGCACCTACAAATACCCCATAACAGATAATGCTCGCACCAAACATAGGTTCGGCAAAGGCTTCAATTCTCAGTATTTCCACACCAAGCTTTTGTACTTCTCCGTCGGGTGTCATCATTGTTAGTGCCAAGGGCGATCCTGCGTACATCACAATGCCCATTATGCACATGATAATCATCCCCAATCCTACGGAGATCCATGCGAATCTCTTCATGAGTTCTTTGCGCCCTGCACCAAGACTCTGGCCCACAAGGGTGGTGGCAGCATCGGAAACACCATAACCAGGCATGTAGCATAGGCTCTCTACGATAATGCCAAAGGAGTTGGCTGCAATGGCAATGGTTCCAAGTGGAGCTATGATGATGGTGGTCATCACGTAGGCCGAGCACATGACTGCTTGTTGAAGCCCCATGGGCAGACCTATGTGAAGTGCTTTCTTGACGACTTTAGCAGTGGGGCGGAATCGGCCTTTATCTAATCGCAAGCTGAGCACTTTGCTTCTGAAACAGAGTAGGTACATGCTAATAAGTGCTGCTACTAATTCTGCCGAAACTGTACCGATGCCTGCACCAATCACGCCCAATCCTGCCCCAGGCATGATGAACTCGGTATTGAGGATGGTAAGCGTGCGTGTGGGGAAGATTAAGAAAAAGTTGAATACCACATCAAGTGCCATCATTACTACACTCATGATGCTGGGCACTATCATATTGCCGCTACTGCGGAGCATACCCGATGCAAACATAGAGAATTGAAAAGCGGGTAGGGCTAAGGCAATGATAGCAAAATAGGCTGATGCTGTGCCATTAATATGGTTGTTCCCACCCAGCCATGCGGGAAGGAACGGACTTATGCAAAGTGCCAGAAGTCCTAAGAGGGTACTCGTGATGAGCACAGAGATGATGCCTTGGCGGAGTGTATTACGCGCTGTAGCATTGTCAGTGGCTCCCAATTGATGGCTTACTTGTACGTAGAATCCTGCAGCGCAAGCCGAACAGATGCTTCCAAGGAGCCAAGTGGTAGTCTCTATGAGTCCGATAGCTGCCGAAGCTTCTGCTCCAAGACTGCCCACCATAGATGCGTCGATGTATTGCATCATTGTTGTGGTGAGTTGTGCAAGTATGGCTGGTGTGGCAAGATTCAGAACGAGCTGAGCTTGCTGTTTGACGGTCATGGGGCTGTTTTGCCGAATCATCGACAGAAGTTGTTCTTTCTGGCTATTGAGTCTCATTGGAAAGGGCTATTGTAGAATGTTATCGTTTCGCATTCATAACTTTTCCATGTCGTAATTGTGGAGACAATGCTATGCAAAGTTACGAAATGCTTTATTTATTTGCAAAGGGAAATAAGTGTATCAGTAATATGGGTAATATTTCCGTTTTTTGTGTATTGTTGGTGTATGTGTTAATGTGGTTGAGTATTGGACGATACAACGATAAGCGCAGAGTTCTCCTCGTAGGCGTATCCATGTACGACCACCACGAGCATTGGGGGAATCAACGAGCGCAGAGCATAGGGATGACCGATGTCGCGCTCACTGTGTTGCCTCATTCTACTCTCATTTATTTACGCGGTGCATAGTTCTAAGCAAGTGTTCTCACGCTTTTAGTTCGCTGCTCGTAGGTAAATGTGCGAATAAAAAAAAAGGATGAAGCAATGTGCGCTTCATCCTTTTAGCAGAGGTACCCAGCAGATTCGAACTGCTGTACACGGTTTTGCAGACCGCTACCTAGCCACTCGGTCAGGGTACCAATAAGTGAATGTTGCGGTGTGTACGGGACTCGAACCCGTGACCCCATGCGTGACAGGCATGTATTCTAACCAGCTGAACTAACACACCATTCTTAATTGGTTGCTTTCGTTTTGTTCTCGATTGCGAGTGCAAAGGTACGACTTTCTTTTAAAGTACCAAACCTTTTGCTCATTTTTTTTGAAAAATCTTTTGAAAAAGTATCACATCTTGATAGCTCCCATTGGCGTAGATCCATTCGCAAAGTGACGTAACTTGGTTATATTCAGCCTTTTTGAAGAGATTTAGAGAAGGCCTGTTCGATGTTGCCACAAGGGCGTAGATGGAGTGAAGATTTATCTGATTCCGGGCGTAACGTTCTATTTGTTGAATGGCTTGTAGTCCGAGTCCGAGATTGCGATACTCCTTTAGAATGGCAATGCATAGTTCAGCGCGGGCAGAAAGAGGGTCGAAGTTGATTAAGTCGATGAGTCCAACGGCGTGAGGTACATCCGTATCGTAGCTTGAGTGCTCTATCACAAAGCGCACGCTGCCGCATTCGTAGATGTTGGCTATGGATGCGATGTAGTTCTTCAGAGCATAGCGTGAGTAGGGCGCGTTAGTATTAGAGCATTCCCAAAGTTCGGGATCGTTCTCTATGGTATAAAGTAGTTCTAAGTCTTCGGGCTCGAGTGGTCGTAGAATCATAGGGCGTCTCAGTCTTTGAAGTAAACGTTGCTTGTCGTAATGATAATTCCTCTTTCGGCATTGAATGTTCCTACTTGTACTTTTTTATAAGGTTTCTCTGAGAAGCGTTCGAGTATAAAGTCAAGGCTAAAGTCGCAGATGTCGTAGATAATTTGAGAGTAGTGAGTAGGATCGATCTGCAGATTGTGATGCCCCTGAGGTAGACTCTTTTCGTCGGCTGAGAAGTAGTCGATGGTAAGGCCATACTCTTCGGCTATCTGCTTTACCATGTCGGAACTCTTACCAATGTAGAGCATGCGTTGAGGCACTTTCCCATTGCGTGGGTGGAGAAACTTGCGCAGGTTCTGCGTTTGCTGCATAATGAGCGCAATGATGGCTCGAAGGATGATTGCCACTTTGATAGGGAAGGAGAGTATGAAGTTGTAATGCTTATAGTGCTTCTTGAAGAAGATGAGCATTGCCTCATAAAACACGTGTACGTAATGATAGCTATTCTTCTTCGTGCTCTCACCTTTGTAGTGGAGTAGGGTAGTGGGAATGTAATAGTTTGTGTAGCCCGCTTTGAGGAAACGGAATGAAAGGTCTATGTCTTCGCCATACATGAAGAACGTTTCGTCAAACAATCCCACTTTCTTCATTGCTTCTGCCGTGGTCAGCATGAATGCTCCCGATATGATATCGATGGGGTTGACTTCATCAGTCGACAGATAGCGCATATAGTATTTGCCGAAAAGCCGGCTCTTGGGAAACAGACTGTTAAGCCCAGCCATTTTGCAAAACGAAACCCATGGAGAGGGCACTCCGCGTCGTGACTCAAGTGCAAAAGTACCGTCGGTATGAATCATTCTCACACCTGCTACTCCGAGGTGGGGGAGCTTTTCAGCTTCAGACAGAATGTCATGTAGTGTGTGCTCGGTAAGCAATGTGTCAGGATTGAGGAATAGAATGTATTTCCCATTAGCTCGGCGAATGGCTTGATTGTTGGCACGTCCGAATCCCACATTACGCTTGTTCGCTATAATGTGGATGTGAGGATATTGCTTTAGGGGGAACTGTTTCTTAAGGTAAGCTGGCGAATCGTCTTTAGATAGATTGTCTACTATGAATACTTCTATCTCATCGAGATCAATGCCCTGGCTTCGATAGATGGAGATTAAGCATTGCTCTACGAAATATTTTACGTTGTAGTTGACTATGATAATAGAAAGCGTCACGAGGTAGTGAGTTTGAGTCAGTAGATATGTAGGATGAAATGGAATGAAGAAAGATGATGGGGATTATTCTACTTCACCATTCTTTGGCCAGCAGAATACGAATGCGGTCAGCGTGATAAGTAGGCAGTAAAGTGCTGTCGTATCGCTTACTAAGGCATAGTATACGATAAGATTTACGAAGTTGCATAGTCCCAAGATGCATGTACGCATAACATTCCAAAATGGTAGTGCCTGTGGATGGGCGGTTATGTGGCTACGCACGTTCTTGAGTGAGAATAATTTCAGTCCGCCCCATACACCAGCTAAGGTGAGCACAATGCAGAGCATATTGAGCATGTATATCGTAGCCGCATCTTGGGGAAGGTATCCCACAGGGAGGATTCCTTTCTCTGAGAGGAAGAACACTATGGCTATGATAAACCAAATGGCAATATATATTATGCGCGATAATCGGAGGTTGGTATTGTTATTCATGTTGTGATATGGTAGGTTTGCTATTTCAGAGGAGTTCTTCCTAAAATGGAACGTCCTAAGGTGACTTCGTCAGTGTATTCAAGGTCGTCGCCAACGCTCACACCGCGTGCCAGAACTGAGAACTTGATGCCTGTAGAAGCTAATCTGCGAGAAATGTAGAAGTTTGTCGTGTCGCCTTCCATCGTAGGATTGAGCGCAAGAATTACTTCATTGATACCTCCTGCTTCTACTCTCTTGAAAAGTGACTCTAATTCCAAGTCGGCTGGACCTATGCCGTCCATCGGAGAGATTACACCTCCTAAAACGTGATAAAGCCCATGATATTGTCCTGTGTTCTCAATAGACATCACGCTGTGGATGTTTTCTACCACGCAGATGGTAGTCTTGTCGCGATGGGGATTTGCGCATATATCGCATACATCGGTATCGGATAAATTGTGGCAGACGCTACAATGTTTTACATCGTTGCGAAGTGTGGTAAGGCTGTCGCTAAAGGCGCAGACGTCTTCTTTTTTCTGCTTGAGCAGATATAGTGCAAATCGTAAAGCTGTCTTGCGACCTACGCCTGGTAGGTGGGTCAATTCCTGCACAGCCCGTTCCAAAAGTTTGGATGGATATTGTTCGTTGATCATTTCTGTGCAAAGTTAGTGCATTTTTATGAGTGTTGTATATAATGCGTGGGTAAAAATGATTTGAAGTGTGTGTGAATAAAAAAGAATAGTGTATTAAATAAAAAGGCTTAACTTAAGGGAGAAAAACAGAGCGAAGAGATGAAAAAGTCATAGTTTTTGTGTAGGTTTGCACTATGAAATTGCCAGATAATATAAAGAAAGTACGTCAGAGACTAAAAGCTAAGGTGCATCTTGATGCCAATGAGTCGCCATTTAATACGCTTTACAATCATTATCCTGAAGTTGCTGCGGTAGAAAAGTTGAAGAAAGAATGGGGAAAGTATGAGCATATACCATCCTCATGTATTTATTTCTGTAATGGCACGGAAGAAGCCGTCGATTTGACTATGCGCGCTTTTGCTCTCTTCAATCGTGATAGCGTGGTGGCTGCTGTTCCTACACGTACAGTGTACGAACGCCGAGCTGCAGTGAATCGCTTGGAGTATAGAGAAGCATCGTTGCGCCCGTCTGACTTTGAACTGCAAGCCGAGTCTGTACTAAAAGCGGTGAGCGAAACGACAAAGATTGTCTACTTATGTTCTCCGAATTCTCCTACAGGCAACCTGCTTGACCGGGGTGAATTGGAGACGATTCTTCAGTTGTTCGATGGTTACGTGGTGGTAGATGAATCATACATAGATTTCGCTCCCCAAGCATCAGTGTTGGAATTGCTCAATAAGTATCGTAATCTGATTATTCTGCGCTCTTTCTCTCATGGATGGAGCCTGGCAGGCATACGTTTCGCGGCTATTGTTGCTTATCCAGAGGTAATTGAAACCATTGAGCGTGTGGGGATGGCTCACCCTGTGGGGATAGCTACACTCAATGTGGTAGCCGATGTGGTGAAGCACCGATTAGACGTAGATAAATGGGTGAGACAGATTATAGACGAGCGTACGAAAGTGCGTATGGCATTGAGCGATCTAAAAGAATGTAAGCAAATATATCATTCCGATGCCAACTTCCTCTTCGTAAGATTCGCAGATAGTGCAGCCGTTTATCGCTATTTGTTAAAACAAGGCATTGCTGTGCATCCCGTGCAAGGCTGTTTGCGTATAAGTATCGGGCTGCCACAGGAAAATTCGGCATTAATCGGAGCGTTGAGAAAACGATGATAGAGGAAGATTCTTAGAAGGATGATGACTTGAGAGGGTTCGTAACATCCGAAGCAAATTGCAATGTAAAAAAACAAATAAGCCAAAATCTTGATAGATTGACTTTGGCTTATTTGTTTTCTACAATACGGCTTGTATGGAATGTTTACCTTACACGTTATTGTTCTTGAATTATTTCCATCAGTTTATCCTGACTTCATCACTTTTCTGCGCCATTACATAGCGTAGATTGAAAATCAATGAGTTACGTCAAAATTACGGGTGGATTAGGGTGGCGCAAGCAAAAATTGTGTACCTTTGTTCCATGTATGTACGCAAGAAACATAACAGATCAGGTACCACAAGCGTTGTTGTTGTCAGCAAAGCAAGTGGCAAGTATAAGGAGATAAAATCCTTTGGCTCTTCATCATCAGAGGAAGAGATAGAATCACTGTGTAACAAGGCAACTGCATGGATTCGCTCTTTTGGGGGTCAGCAGGAATTAGACTTTGACGACCGTCGCGGAATGGAAGTAGAGAATACCAAGCGTTTTCTCAACAACATAGACAATATATTAATCAATGGCACACAACTGCTACTTGGCCAAGTTTACGACAGTATTGGCTTCAACAGCATCTCAGATGAAATTCTACGGCATCTTGTGATAGCCAGAGTGTCGCAACCGCAGAGTAAGCTGGCAACGGTTGACTACCTGAAGTCCTACTATGACGAGGACGTTGACCTCAATCACATTTATCGTTACATGGACAAGCTCTACAATACACAGATGGAGCTGGCTCAACAGATCAGTGTAGAGCATACGCGTAAGATATTCGGCGGAAAGATAGGACTGATGTTTTACGATGTGACAACCCTGTATTTTGAAACTGCACAGACGGACGTGCTACGTGAGCCAGGCTTCTCGAAAGACGGCAAGACGGCCGAGTCGCAGGTCGTACTCGGCCTATTGGTTTCCGAAGGCGGTTATCCATTGTCATATTCCTTGTTCAACGGCAGTCAGTACGAGGGTTTCACCATGATACCGATGATAGACGACTTCAAGCAGCGCTTCACACTTGGAGATGATTTTGTGGTTATTGCCGATTCTGGCTTGATGAACAAAAATAACGTAAAGTTGCTGCAACAAGCCGGATACAAATACATCTTGGGTGCACGTGTAAAGAACGAAAGCAGCGATGTCAAACAATGGATTCTCTCATTGAACAAAGAGGACAATGTCAGCCATGAACTCAGGCGGTCCAATGGTGAACGTCTTATCGTCTGCTATTCCGAAAAGCGGGCAAAGAAG
>CALEKA010000040.1 GCA_937898715.1 uncultured Prevotella sp. | reverse complement strand
ACCGATGCTCGTGCGTACACCGACCGATGCTCGTGCGTACACCGACCGGTGTACGCCAACATTGAAGAGCATCTTCGCATTATTTGACTGACGATAAAGAGATATAATTACAAAAGATTCAAAGTTGATGTTTATCTAAATCCGAAACTGCAATAAGATAAGCTGCGGCTCGGCATAAAGTTCAAGCGAGCTTGACTTCCTGCTCTCGCCTTGCATTATCTTTGCTCTGCATCGTAAATATTTCTCATAAACTCATCACCTATATCAACTTAAATCTAAAGAAGAGCTATATCTCACATACATCCCCACACAGACAATATAAATGAAGGCACATAGATCTAAGCTATATGCTTATCAAGTCATTCTACAAGTATTCCTTAAGTACACTTCCTATCTTTGCATGACGGAGCACAGACAGTCCTTTTTCCTTGATTTGACGTACACGTTCACGACTAAGATTAAGTTTCTCCCCTATTTCCTCAAGGCTCAATGCAGGAGTACCAATACCAAAAAACATGCGCAATATCTCAGCTTCACGCTGCGGAAGGGAGTCCAAAGCCCGTTTAACTTCTTCCCTAAGCGATTCCGACACAAGGCCTGAGTCGGTATCCTCTGAGGAATCATTGTTTGTAAGAAGATCGAGCAAACAGCTATCTTCGTCTTCTACTAAGGGGGCATCCATCGAAATATGCTTACCAGCTGAAAGCAATGCGCTATTCACCTTTTCTGGCTCAAGATTGAGAGCTTCGGCTATTTCCTCAATAGACGGAGCTCGCTCGTTGTCTTGAACAAAATGATTATAGAAACGGTTTACTTTGCTTACGTAACCTACTTGGTTGGAAGGCAGGCGAACGATGCGACTATTCTCTGCTAAAGCTTGCAATATGCTTTGACGTATCCACCATACGGCATAAGATATAAATTTAAAGCCGCGAGTTTCGTCAAAACGCTGTGCAGCAGTGATAAGCCCCACATTACCTTCATTAATAAGGTCAATTAGCCCCAAACCTTGACCTTGGTATTGCTTGGCCACAGATACCACGAATCGCAAGTTCGCTTTTACCAATCGTTCGAGAGCCTTTTGATCATTTTGATGTATTCGATGAGCTAATTCTGTCTCCTCCTCAGTCGAAATCATATCCTCTCGACTTATCTCTTGAAGATAACGCTCTAAAGCTTCACTACTTCTACTTGTTATGGTGACGTTAATCTTTAATTGTCTCATCATGGCAGGTTGGTGTGTTTGGGGTTGTACTAAATAGATTTACTTTGTGTTGTTCTAAATACTCTTAGGTTGTTTTTCCAGCCAAAAATATGCTTTTATCATGGACTGACAAAGCATTTTGAAGAATAAATACTTATCTTCGCACTCAAAATATCGAATATTATTGAATATGGTTACTTACCTATATAAAATAGGCTGTGCGATACTAACATTCCTATTTGCTTCACTTTCCGCTAATGCGCAGTCTTTAAGCAGACGTGCATCGCTGCGCAACAGCCGTACCGACAAATCTGCAGAAGTAGCGGTTTACGCCAGTCAAGCGCTTGACTCGTTAACTCGCAAATATCGGGCAAGACAAACAGCATTAGACTCCTTGCCTAATCCTTATTTATTCTCTATCATGGCTCGTCCCGCTCTTTACTCACAAGCCACGAGCAAAGTATTCTCCCTGCCTAATCACACTACACAGCCGTACATAGAAGGGGGATATTTCTCTTCATCCTTGCGCAAGACGCTTGAGTTAACGGACAACATCCTGATAAATGGATGCCTGTCTTTTCCCTCCGAAGTATTGAGCCTTGATGACGTAAAAATAGTGCATAAGGATGTTCAAAAAGAACTTTCCCCCACCCCTTCATTAACGCAGCGCTATGGTGAGAGAGAAGAGCAGACCAACATCGCGCTTTTACCTGATGAAGATCTTGGAATTGTGATAAGAAAGCCTAACTTTTGGACATTCAAGACGAACTTCTCGTTACAATTCACTCAAAACTACGTGAGCGACAATTGGTATAAAGGTGGAGAAAGCCACAATGCACTATTAGCAGCGACCGTAATAGAAGCCAATTATAACAACCAGCGCCGATTGACATTTGACAATAAATTGGAAATGAAGTTGGGTTTCCAAACGTCACACAACGACGAGAAGCATAAGTATAAAACGAATTCCGATCTGCTCCGACTGACCAACAAATTGGGATATCGAGCCGTAAAACATTGGTATTACACGGCTATGTTGCAGAGTTGGACTCAATTCTTTAAGGGATATAAAGCCAACGACGAGAAGGTTTATTCTGACTTTATGTCACCATTTGAATCAGTGCTCTCGCTTGGTATGGACTATCAGCAGACTACTCGCAACAATCGCTTCAAGATCAATGCTACACTCTCGCCATTGGCATTAAAGCTAAGATATGTGGACCGATCAGCACTTGTAACCTCATTCGGACTAGACGAGGGGAAACACGCAAAGTGGGAATATGGTTCTAATATTACCATAAACTATACTTGGAATATAGTAAAGAACGTCAGTTGGTCGGGACGAATTTATTACTTCACAGACTATTCGTCTACGCAGTTAGAATGGGAGAACACGTTCAATCTGACCATCAACCGATACCTATCAACCAAGCTATTCCTTTATCCTCGCTTTGACGATAGTCGAGCAAGGAAGGAAAATCAGTCAAATTTCGAGTTCTACGAACTTCTCTCGTTAGGTCTCAACTTAAACTTCTGACAGAGTCAACAACAAAGAGAACTGACGTGTGGAACTCCTATATCACGCTTAAGGTTATACCATACCTATAATATAATGGCGATTCTCCCTGATGGAAAAACACTTTCATCAGGGAGAATCGCAGTTTTTAATATTCTTAAAGTAGAGATTTTGCAGATGTGATGAACACAAGGGAGCTTACTAATTTATCACCAGTTTACAAAGCATTTTTCTGAAGACAGACCACCATCATCATAAATAGACTTCTTTATATAAACACCTTTCTGCTTAGGTGGATTTGACAACTTCATTCCATTGATATCATACCAAACAACCTTGCTTACACGCTCTGAAGTCGTATGAGTAATTTCCGCTGAGGCATCTTTCGTATGCTTAAAAACCCATTCTAAACGTTCGTCAGTATAACTCTTCGTACAAACATCCTCATGAGTCCAACCATCTTCGATATCAAATTTGTATTCGGCACTATATTCATCCATAATGGAAAGGAAATCTTCGACATTAGAAATCTTCATGATATTGTCAGCTGTTCCCATCACCGTAAATAGAGGAACCTTTGCAACAGCCTCGGCATTTAGTCCTGTAGGATTGCCGGCAACAGGCATTGCTGCAGCAAAGAGTTCTGGATGAACAGAAAGCATATTCCATGTACCAGTACCTCCCATCGAGCCTCCAAAGATATAGACTTGATTAGCGTTTACAATGCCGCGATCTATGTAAGTCTGCAAAAGACGGACAATAACATCTTGCATCGTACCAAGCCAAGACATGTTAGTGGGACATTGCGGAACGAGCATGATAGATTTACGTTTATTCTTACACAGCCATGTACAGATGGATTGTATTCCGGGCTCTTGCATTTGCGTTTCATTGTCATCTCCTTTGCTTGAACCTCCATGCAGATAGACGACAAGAGACGCCCGATCTCCAGAGCCAGGAATGTCAGCCTTTCGATACGGCAACGCTATGCCACCGAAAGCAAAATTCTCCTTGGAGAACGTAATATCTTGAGAGAATGCTTTATTTCCAAAGATGATGCTCAGTATTACGAATAATACACAAATCCGATATTTCATAAGTCGTACTATTTAATTATGATTTACTCTGCGATGCTTTTGAGAGAGGCGATTCATCATTTTACGTTCCAACTCATACACCCTTTCTATCTGCGCTTGAGTGAGAAACTTAGAATACTCTTTGTAATATTTCTGACGAATGGCAAGAATCTTCTCGCTCATTGCGAAACGTTGTCTGATACGTTCTTCATTGTCTTGTTCAGACATTCCTCGTTTGCTTGATTTCGAACGAGGTCCCAATGCCCAAATTTCCTTTTGGCAATTACAATACGTCCTCACAAATTTCGCAGTAATCGTATTACTAAATGCCAACTCTTGAGCAATGTGACGCGCTTGCACTTCTGCAAGTTGCTCTCGCGATATACGCTGCTTTGATGTCGTGCTTTGCGATGTAGACTGCTGCGCATAAACAGTAGTGCAAGATACAATCATCGTCAGTGCAATGATGAATAATCTGATTAAGTGTTTCATATTTTCCTATTATATATTGTTATTCTTGAAATGCTTGATCTGTAGTTTCGTCTATAAAAATATCATCTTGATAGACATCCAACAAATAGGTCTGATCATCAGTCGTGAGTTGACTAAAAGCTCTATCAACATCGCCAATTGAAGCATTGTTTGGCTTTGGCAAATTCGCTCGTACAACAAATGCTATGACAATCGATGCTGCCACTGCTATTATACTTCGTACGAGAATACGCGGCTTTGACAATTGCCTAACGAAGTGCTTCTCTGTCGTTATTGCGGGATGAATCTCTTCTTGTTTTTTAGAATCATCTTTTATCTTTTCCCATATGTTATCTTCAAGATGTTCAAAAAAACCATTGGGAGTAGTGTAAGGCATGCGCTTACCTATTTTATCAAATTCAAATTCTTTACTCATTGCTTTATTAATCGTTAGCATTCATATACTTGATTATTTTCTCCTTTGCAATATGGAAGTTCATCTTAGCTGCTGATGCAGTAGAGTCTGTTACTTCTGCGATCTCCTCATAACTGAGTTCATCGTAATATCTGAGGTTGAAAGTTATCTGCTGTTTGGGCGGTAGAGAAAGAATTGCCTTTTGCAACTTCACAGATTCCAGGTCTGAATAATCCACATAAGAGTCTGCCATGATGAGATTTGTTTGGCTATCAGATTCGTCCCAAGGGATCATTTCTCGCCTTTGAGAAGTAATTTGCCGAAGCGCTTCATTAGTAGCTATTCGAAATATCCAACCGCGAAAAGAATCTTCCTCTCTGAATTTGTCGAAAGAACGAAATATTCTTACAAACGTTTCTTGTGTAGCGTCTTCTGCATCGTCATGAGCTACTACCAATCGACGTATATGCCAATATATAGGCTGTTTGTACTTCTGCATCAGAAGCCGAAACCCTGATTCTGCTCTTTCACGAATAGCTCGTATGATAACCTTATCATCTATTGTCATACCACATACAGTTTCTTCTTACCATTTATTACCATTTTTATAGGGTTGCTATGGCTGACAGCAAAGGCATCAAGTTCAGCTTCAGCGGTTGCAATTTTCAATCCTGTAATTTTACTATATTGAGATATACTAAGCGCTTTATGAGCCCTTATATAAGCTAACGCCATATCCAAGCGATCTTGCTTGCTCAATCTATAGGTGATATCAACCACTGTGGTTGGGCGAACCACGATGACCTTCCGAGCAGATCGGTTTGAATGGAATTGTCCCTTATGATAATAGCGATGCTGCGCAAAGGCGCTTGAAGAGAATAATGCTACTACTGCAATAAACATTGCTCTCAAGATATTCATTTTAGCTTTCATAATCGTTGTTTTTTTTAGAAGATACAACCTTTTGTTTTGTCTTTTGAAGGGCCTTCATCTATACGACCTTTTAAACACACGGAAGTAAAATCTTTTTTTAAAATAATTCCATATTCTCATTGATGACTACAATAGATTATTCTCAGCAGATTTTTCGTCAAAGGTAAGAATTATTATAGGAAAAGTTCATCTATTTGTACGTCAAAAACAAGAAAAGCTCTATTTTATTTTGCTCGTATTGAAAAAAAGCATACCTTTGCACACGCTAAAAAGATAAAGGCTGCCTTGAGCAGATTAAAAGATCTTTTACATGGGTAAGTGCTGTACGGCCAGCTCCCTTCGAATCCTCCAGGGCTTGACCGCAGCAAAGGTTGTTGGTTGTAGCGGCGCGATACAGTTAGCTTACCCACCCGCCTCTTTAGCTCAGTTGGCCAGAGCACGTGATTTGTAATCTCGGGGTCGTTGGTTCGAATCCGACAAGAGGCTCAAAAGAACTTGCACACTGCAAGACTTTACAGAATTAAAGGTTATGTGATACAATCTATCATGTAACCTTTTTTCTTTTGGTTTTCAGCAAACCTACATACTCAGAGTATTCTTTAGCAACTATGGAAGCCACAAATACCCCTCGTAAACATCGCATTCCAACCTTGACAGTAATGCATCACTGGCCTCGATATTATGGTGTATAAATGCGTTACCAACTTGTGGAAATGTGTTACCTACGATGCTCACACTCCCATCTATATAGAAATACCACAATAATGGTAGCATCAGTAAAGAAAAATCATGCTACTTTTGTTCGTGACAACTTTAGAAGCCTAAATTATATAGATAAATGATACATATTACTACTTATCGCCCAGAATATGAGTATGATTTCATTCGATTAAATAAGCAATGGATAGAAACATACTTTCGTATAGAACCCTCTGATATAGAGACATTCTCTCATGTAAAGGACATCATAAAGGATGGCGGGCAAATATTCTTTGCACTGACTGATGACAATAATGTAGTGGGTTGTTGTGCACTGAAACACCATGTTTTAGATGACACATATGAACTAGCCAAAATGGCTGTATCTCCACAATTTCAAGGTTTACACATCGGTCATAAATTAGTACATAATCTCTTGGATTATGCTAAACAGCATGGAATAAAACGCATTTTTCTGGAAGGGAACACCCATCTTGAAGCATCAATCGCGCTATATCGTAGCGTGGGATTTAAAGAGAAGCCCCTCCAAGGAAATGCATACGAACGGTGCGATATTCTGATGGAGTGGACAGACTATATGAGCAATATGAGATTCAATTAGAAAGTTACAATATGTACAGCCCCTTCGATAAACGTATATTTCGCAAACTGCAACTATCAAATTAAAGTATAAGCCGAGAAAAGTTTTAGACAAGATAAACTTTTTTGGTTATAAAAGTAGCAAAAAGAAATATTATGCATATTTTTGTAGACGAAAGTACAAAAGAAAGGTCTTTCTCAAGCAATAGGTAAATTTATACGTGACATTCCAGCAAGTTGTCAATACGTATATAAGAATCGAAACCATAACGCTCTTATTATATATTATGAACGCATTAGAAACCGTAGAACGCCTTAAACAGCGTTTCCCCAACGAGCCTGAGTACATTCAGGCCGTCAGCCAAGTACTTGGAACCATTGAAGAGGAATACAATCGCCATCCTGAGTTTGAACAAGCCAATCTGATAGATCGCCTTTGCATTCCCGATCGTATAATCACATTCCGCGTAACATGGGTTGATGATAAGGGTAAAGTGCAAGTAAACATGGGCTATCGTGTACAGCACAACAATGCCATTGGCCCGTACAAAGGCGGTATTCGTTTCCATGCAAGCGTAACTCCCTCCGTACTGAAATTCCTTGCTTTCGAGCAGACTTTCAAGAATGCACTGACCACACTTCCCATGGGTGGTGCTAAGGGTGGTTCGGATTTCAATCCTCATGGCAAGAGTGATGCAGAAGTAATGCGTTTTTGCCAAGCATTTATCAACGAACTTTATCGTCACATTGGTCCTGACGAAGACGTTCCAGCTGGCGATATAGGCGTAGGTGGTCGCGAAGTAGGCTACATGTTTGGCCAATATAAGAAGTTGACTCACCAATTCGTAGGCGTCCTTACTGGTAAGGGCCTTGAATTTGGAGGTTCTCTCATCCGTCCTGAAGCAACAGGCTATGGCAACGTTTATTTCCTTGAAAACATGCTTCAGACTCGTGGTATCGAGTTAAAGGGAAAGCGTGTGCTTGTCAGCGGTTCTGGCAATGTAGCTCAATATACTGTAGAAAAGTTGATTCAGTTAGGTGCAATTCCTGTGACTTTGTCTGATTCTAACGGCTATATTTACGATCCCGATGGCATTGATGCCGACAAGTTGGCATTCGTTATGGAACTGAAAAACGTAAAGCGTGGTCGCATCAAGGAATACGCAGAGAAGTATGGCGTGAAATACGTTGAAGGCGCACGTCCTTGGAACGAGAAAGCAGACATTGCACTTCCTTCAGCTACACAAGATGAGATCGAAGAAGCTGATGCACGCGCATTGGTATCCAACGGAATTATTGCCGTGAGCGAAGGTGCCAACATGCCTTCTACTCCCGAAGCTATCAAGATCTTCCAGGAAGCAGGTCTGCTCTATGCTCCAGGCAAGGCAGCCAATGCTGGTGGTGTAGCAGTATCAGGATTAGAAATGAGTCAGAACTCTGAACGTTTGAGCTGGACTCGTGAAGAAGTTGATGCTCGCTTGAAGACCATCATGAACGACATTCATCAGAACTGCGTGAAGTATGGTACACAGCCTGATGGCTATATCAACTATGTACGTGGTGCCAACGTAGCAGGCTTCCTTAAGGTAGCTAAGGCTATGATGGCTCAGGGTATTGTATAATTTCGCATTACGCGATACGATTGATCTGATTGTTCGAAGTGCAAAATGACCAATAATACGCTGTAATTCCATTACAGAAAATACTTAATCTCATGACTTAAATCACAATGATTTAAATCATATCAGATTGAAGGTCTATATCATTAACTCCCCATTGTCTTCATCATTACCCACTCACGATGAAGACTATGGGGAGTTAATGATATAGGTCATCAGCCTTAAGCAATACTTCTGACTAGAAAGAAGTAGACATATATTATTACCGAGTAAGCATCCCATACAAGCCGTATTGTATAACCTTGTATAAAGTCGGAATTTTG
>CALEKA010000039.1 GCA_937898715.1 uncultured Prevotella sp. | reverse complement strand
CTTCTCGCGTCTACTGCAAAAGTCCTTACAAGGCTATGCGCTATGCCTTCCTCCTGAAAAAGCGCACGGGGCTGAACATCTCCGACAATTCTTCCGCAATGTTGGCTGCGCTCGGCTATGTTCAAGCTAGCTTGACATTGCTCTCTCTTGCACAACATTTGCCTCTGCCGCGTCTCCCACGAGATTGCACGAAGCAAGGCTCCCGCCACCGCCCCCGAGGTTGCAGCACCCGCTCCCAAGCAGTCCGCCTCTAACACTCCTGCCACCACACCGAAGCGCACCAAAAAAGGCACCGCCCCACGCTCGTCCCGCAAGAGAGCCAAAGCATAAGGCTGATGGCTGAAAGAAAGGATCGCCCGAACGGGCGGTCTTTTCCGTAACCCGAGAGTTGTGCGATATTGCGGGGGTAAGGGAGGTGTGGACCGTTCATAGGCCAAGCGCAGCCCTGTTACTTGTTACTTATTACTTTCCGCGATGATATACAATTACAATCCACAAGGCTATAGTTTCACTTCGAGCATTCCCGATATATTCAAGCTCTCTGACTTTCAAGGCAGCTCCGTCTACCTGTCCATCTACATCAACCGCAGCGAAGAACCTATCTTCGCCACCACACTCTATGCCTACAATGGTCAGGCAAGCATTTATGACCTACGCTCCATCATTGAGGGCTACATGGAGGAGAAATCGCTGATTAATGCCGCATGTAGTTTTTGCCTACAGGAGAACCGCAATGACTACACCATTGGTGAGTTTACGCTTATCTACTGCCGTTTTCTCATTCAGAATGCAGACTGCCAACAGTTTCTTCAATCGCATTTCCTCACTACCCATGCGGTACGACTCGTGCCGCATGGCTTCCAGATGGATTTGCAGTACTTCATCTTCCCCGATGAGTCAAGCCCATGTTCCACGCAATTTATTATTCAGCCCGAGGACAGCAGCGCCCCCATCTCTCTCACCATCTCCGACAATCCCATCGTCTCCAAACAATTCGCCCTCAACTACGAAGATCTCAACGAAGATGACCTCCTTGCCCAGCTGCCCCAAGGCACCAAAGGCAAACTTCTCTCCGTCACCCTCCACCGAGGCGCCCGCACCTTCACCCTTTTCTTCACAGACAATCTCCCCACGCTTGCCCTCACATTCCAAAACGAGTTCAACATCTCCGACACCCTCTATCTCAACGCCCAAACCAAGCGAAAACTTTCCTTCTCCCGCAGTACCGCCATCTGCTGTGGCGAGTCATCTTCCTACGATAACAACACCGAAACAGAATACGAGTCCGAAACCTCCACCCTCCCATACGCCCTTGCCAAGCACTTGACCACTGCCCTGCAATCTCCCTCTCTCTACCTCCAATCCCCTGACCTCCCCACCGGTACTTCCATTCTCATCACCGACATCGAAAGTGAGCTTTCAGATGCCACCACCGCCACCTATTCCGTCAAATTCAAATGGAAACCTCTCCGCCAACAACCGATCCTCCCTTACTCCCACAAGCTTAAAATCTTCAACTCTATCTACAACAACTCTTTTGACTAACCCCCATTCACCTCATGGCAAGTTCAATTCACATCACCACTCTCAAACGTATGCTGCAATCTCCCGATCCAGTAGACATCAAACTCTGGACCCGCAGCGGTGAGATCCAATGTTGGCACCGCTGCATCTCTCTCCGCTACGACTTCTACAATGGCACGCGAAGAATGAAATTGCTGGACTCTAACGAAATCAGGCAACTTCGCGACGTTTGTGTGTTTGAAATTAATGGGTTGGAGGTGTTTATGTAAAAATACGCGCTCTTAGATTTGTTTTTCTCAAAATTACTTTGTACTTTTGCAGTAACAGTTCCCACCACGCTTCCCATAGAACAGCGAACCAGGGTGGGACTTTTGCTTTTTATACGTATGAGATATTCCAAACACCCCTTAGACTATCCCGAGATTCTCAAGTTATTAAAATCACGTGGACTTATTATCCGTAATGAAACAAAAGCTATAGAATGTTTGAAAGTAGTAATAAGCTATTTTCGCTTAGACAACTACTTTCACCCTATGGAGAGTGATAAAATTCGTCATATATTTAAGCCTAATAGCTACTTTGAAAATGCGGTTGATTTGTACGAATTTGATAGAGATTTACGTGAACTCATCTTTACTGCCATACAAGCAATAGAAATAGCATTGCGGTCTAAGATGATTCATCATATATCTCTTCGATATGGTGCTTTTTGGTTTACCAATGCTTCTTTATTCCGTGACGCTAACATTCATCGTAAATGTATGGAGCAAATCAGATTGGAACTTGGCCGAACAAGAGAAGAATTTATTATTGAACACGCTGCAAAGTACTCTGAGCCAGACGTACCTCCTGTATGGAAAACATTAGAGGTTACATCGTTTGGAACGCTTTCCAAGTTGTTTTGTAATTTTTCTGATAACCCCATCAAGAAGCGCATTGCACGTGAGTTTAATCTCCCTCAGCACTTAGTGCTTGAAAGTTGGATTAAAAGTGCAGTGGTGCTAAGGAACTATTTGGCTCACCATTCGCGTGTTTGGAACAGGAAATATCCTATTAAACCAAACATGACAACTCCTTTGCGTGGTAATTGGGTCACTCCTCCTGTTGGAAATTATGACAAACTCTATTCTCAGTTGTGCTATCTGCAATATCTGTTGAATGTTATTAGACCGAATAATGATTTCACTCGAAAATTGATTGCCCTATTAAGCGGACATCCTAATGTGGACGTTGTTGCCATGGGCTTCCCTCGCAATTGGCAAGACGAACCTTTGTGGAGATAATAAGTATAGTATAACCGCTCAATCAGTAACAAATGCTGATTGAGCGGTTTCACTTTACTACATTTCAATAGTACATCTCGATATATTGATAAGCCTTTTCAAATACATCGTTATCCTTTATCTGGTATTTTAGCCAAAGAATAGCACGAAGCTTTTTCCGAATTTCCTGACGAGCCGTAACGCTCTTGAATGCATCGGTAAATTGGCGTACGATCTTTACCACCTCATTGTCGATGTCGTTTACCACTTGTTCTACAATGATTGGGGTTCCCTCCGTCTTAATGCTTTGGAACAATTCGGTCAATGCTGCTCGTGCTTGAGCACGCTTGTCTTCTGGCTTGTCTACTTTCTTTTCTTCTTCGAGCAATTGCTTTGCCAATTCGAGCAGTTGCTTCAAGAAGTCAATGCTTGAAATGAGATTTTGCTGAAGGCGTTCACGAAGTTCATCAAGCTTTTCAGCAAACTGCTTGTATTTGGGGTCACCTTTATGGTCTCCCAAACGCAGTTTCAGCATTTTCTCTATTTCAACAATTTTCTTTTGTACTTTCTTCTCGTCGTCCAAAATAGAGTCTATGATATCGGCATCCACCACAAGGTCTTCCAAAGGCTTTCCTATATCGATTTTGTCGATATTCTTATGAATGATCTCAATGGTCTTGGCACCGAGAAGTGTCCAAATAAGATTGCCACCGCTCACAGGACGTACACTTTGATAGACCTGTGCCAACCACGTGTAATCGTCTTGGTAATCCTTTAAGCATGGGTCTGGTGAAACTATCTCCCAAGCCTTTGATAATCTGGCAAAGTGACGCGCAAAGTCAGTCTTTACTTTATCCTCTTTTAAGCATTGCTGTGCAGCGGTAAGCCCTTCCCAACCTCCGACTGTACGGTCTACGCCTGGGAAAAACTTGATACAATCGTCCATGAATGTTGGAATCAATTTCTTGATTTCATCCATGTTTTTGATAACTGTTTTCACACTCTCTTCATCAAATGCCAAACTTTTTGCTACGTTATCAAATACGCCTACAAAGTCCACAATTATACCACACTTTTTGTTTTCATTGTACGTTCTATTTGTACGGCAAATAGCCTGAAGCAGCGTGTGGTTTTTCATCGGTTTGTCAAGATACATACATTGAAGTATCGGAGCGTCAAATCCTGTCAGCAATTTGCTTGTGACAATGACAAATTTCAGGGGAGATAGCGGGTCGCGAAAGTTGTTCAGCAACTTTTGTTCTTGCTGCGAATTTAGCTTATAGTCCTTGTAGGTGTCTGATTTGTCTCCTTCAGTGTGCATTACAATGGCCGTTTCATTGTCGGTTCCTAACAAACTATCAATAGCTTTCTTGTACTTTACGCAGCAATCGCGGTTATACACCACCACTTGCGCTTTCATTCCCGTGGGCTCTATGTTCTTACGGAAATGGTCTACAATGTAGTTGCATACATCTTTGATGCGTTTTTCTGATGTAAAAAATGCTTCTGTGGTAGTCTTACGTACCAATTCTTGCTTATCTTCCTCTGATATCTGGTCGGTCAAGGCATCAAACTCGTCTTGCAACTTTTCCTCGTCCAAGTGCATCTCTACGGGGATGGTCTTGAAATCCCATTCAAGCGTAGCACCGTCCTCAATTGAATTTTGAGTCCACTCGGAAAAGTCCTAAATACTTTTTAAACTATCGTTTTGATAGTTCCCATCTTAATGAATCTCGAATATGGAAAATCTTTACTTTACATTCTGATTGAATATTGGCAAAACAGATACAAAGTGTAACCATATTTTGAGACCAACCAAGTTGATGGTACTTTTTCAAGTGGACTCAATTTTGGAAAGTGTACTTTGAGATGTAGCCATATTCATCCTCTTCTGCTCCGAAGCAAGCAAAAGTATTATGATCATGACGGTTAATTGGGGTACCTGTCAGACCGAAGAAGAATGCATTAGGCAATGCCGTGCGCATTTTCTTTCCCAAATCACCCTCTTGCGTACGGTGAGCTTCGTCCATCAGCAAGATGATGTTGCTTCTATCATCTATTTCTTCGTTTTCGTCCAAGTCACCGAATTTGAAGATGGTAGTGATTAATATCTTACGTTGATGAATCTTCGTTTCGAGTTCGCTTTTGGAGTTGATGAATTCAACATTGGGTATGTTGGCTCGCGTAAAATCACCCATGATTTGGTTTTGCAGGTCTACACGATCGTCTACAATCAGTACCGTGGGAGCTTTCAAAACTTGTTGCTTACGCAGCTTCTGTGCGGCAAACACCATGAGCCACGATTTTCCCGAACCTTGAAAGTGCCAAATCAAACCTTTTCTTGGTCCTTTACCTTTTTCAAATGTGTTCATTACACGCTGTACGATGGCTTCTCCCCCAAGATACTGCTGGTAGCGGCAAACTATCTTTATTTTTGTTCCATTACTTGTTCCAGAGAACACGGTATAGAAACGGTAGATGTCGAGCAAGCGCATAGGAGAAAGTAGCGAAAGGCTGTTGTGTTCCACGTCTGCGAGTTGCCCATGACGACGATTTTCATCAGCAAACCAAGGTCCCCACTTATCAATAGGGCAACCGATGCTACCATATTGCAATTCGCGTCCCTCGGTAGCAAAGCACAATACGTTGGTTACGAACATCTCTGGTATGCTCTTTTGATAGTGTATGATGTCGCTTGCACCATCAGCCCATGTAACAGATGAGTTCACGGCAGTTTTGGCTTCACCTATCACCAATGGTATGCCATTGATTATATACACGAGGTCAAGTCTTTTACCGCCTTCTCTGCTTGGACGCGGGAACTCCCACTGGTTTGTCACCACGCAGTGGTTCTCTTCTGGTTTATTGCTGAAGAACCTAATAGATATGTTCTCACCATCTTCGCCAAAAGGCCAGCTATTATTCTCAAATAGCAAGTCACGGAACGATTCGTTATTTGTTATCGTAGCTTCCACATTGTTGGCAATTGAGGTTACTGCTCTTAACTTATAAATGACCTGTTCTGCCTGATCTCCTGTTATAGGGTTAAGCTTCAGCAAAGCTTCTTTCAGCCATTCAGCCACCAAAACCTCATCTGGTCTTCGTGGCATATCTTGCGGCTTTACGTATTTCCAACCATTTTTCTTGGCTGCATGAATGAGCATTTCCTCTACGGTGTTGCCCTCGTTGAAATTTGCCATAGGTATAATTGATTTTATGATTTGTATTCGTTATATTTTGATTTGTCGGCCTGATTGTAAATGCTGGCAAACTCTTCTTGCTTCTCTATAGGAGGTAATCCAACCAAGAATTCTTTCAGATATGGTGCTCCGACGCGTTTTTGTCCTCCAGTGCCAGACATATTCTTTGAAGCGCGTTCTCTGAATATAGGCATTATTGTTAATGCAAGAATCCAATAAGGATTTGAGATCCCTTTAACAGGTCGCAATACATGAAACTCTGTAGACCCCATACCTATACCATTTATAAGTCCTTTAGCTATAGCACCTTTTCCATTTTCCATGCATGGCGTGATTTTAGCAAAAAGGACATCATTATCTCCAAAATAGGTGAAGCCTTTCTTTACCTTACCATAATCCTCTGCAACAACATTGATCATATATCCGTCTTCTGTTACAGACTGCATAGGAACAAACGACACCTTATCTGCATCTTCTAAAGTGATGCGTGGTCGTTTAGGGTTTATTTCGCAACATTCACCCAATGGCTTCAGTTCATACTTTTGGCTATCAGAAAGTGGATTTCCAAACATCTCGATAAAATGCGATTTGCCGATGAATGAGGTGCTGGCTATTTGCGTTTGCAAATGGGCACATCTTGTCGTGCTTTGCCGCACGGACAAGCACTTGTTTTTGGTGCAGCACAAATATAGCAAGCGGAAGATGCTGCTTGCGGATTGGCAGGTGGTCTCTGCCATGCAGCAATTGGCTTTCTTGGGAGACTTTGCTCCCAAGCCTGTACGGATTTCATCCTTGCAGGGGGCATCGGCAGCGACTGCCGATTTGCAAGGTGTTGCTTTTGCCGATTATCTCGCTTGCGAAAACTATTATCAAGGATTCCTACATACGCAAAGCATGGAATGCCTTGCGGACATGGCGCATTTGCTTTATCCGAAACTCTCGGATAAAGCTGTACTCTCGAAAGCGGAACTGCTTTCTGTTTTCTATTGGTTCGCTTCCGTCAAAGCGAACTTTACTCGTCTGTTTCCACACTTCTTTACTCCCATTGCCCAAGAGAAAAGCAATCTCTTGGGTAATGCAGAGAGCAATGTCGGAGAGGAACTTCGACAAGTGATGAACGCACAAATCCGTGCGCTCACTGGAGGGGATATTACCAAAGAAGAGGCTATTCTGCAAATGGACTGCTGGAGGGCCTTGACTGAACTTGATGCCAAGGCAAGAGAGGCTGAGGAACTTCGTTCCAAGTATTAAGTATAAAGTATTAAGTATTACATGCTTATGAATAATACTACCAATTGGAATGCCACGGCATTCTTTCAAAACTTAGTCGCTCGCAATAAGTTTGCTACCTCACATGACTTCACTTTCGCCCGCGTATCGGGCTTGGAAGGCTTTGAAGAGGCTTTGCAACAGATGCAAAGCGCCACGGCCTTTGTCTGCGTAAGCGATATGAGCCAAGGCTATATCGCACTCGCCAATACTCCACGCACAAGGCGCGTGAAGACCATCTTCCTTGCCATGCGCCATGCCATAGATGACATGGAGGCAAGGCTCGATTGCATGGAAAATCTTCGGGAATTGTTCCGTCAATTCATGAGCCAACTCATTCTTGAACGGACACGGCTTGAACAACATTGCATCTATTTGGATGAACGTATTACGTTCAACGAGATGAACGAATACTTCTTCTCTGGTTGCGCTTGCGCCTACTTCCAAATTGCAGTGGACACCTTTACGGATTTAAGATACAATGCCGATGAGTGGAACAACGAATGATGCAGAGCAACGTGCCTTTTCCGAACGTGAAAAGTTCGTTCGGGCTTTCAATGAAACGATGCTCAAAATATGGAAAGAGCAAATGACTTTGCTTGATGTGATTGACACGGGGGCTTTATTGGCTTCGCCCAAGGCATTACCGCTCCGTGCTGATGGACGGTTTGTTGAACTCGGATTAAGTCAGTCTTTTTTAGAATACGGTCTTTGGCAGAACTTTGGAACAGGTAAGGAGATTCCGCGAGGCAACAATGGTGACATTGGCAGAGAGCGCAAGCGCAAAAAGAAACCTTGGTTTTCTCGCAAGTATTACGCTTCGGTCATGAACCTCCGCGATTTCCTTGCTGACAACATGGCCAAGGAGTTTGTGGGCGTGGTCGCCCAATCTCTTGACGACAAATATCTCAGATACAATCATTAATCAGTTTGGAGTTTTAAGGTTATGAGGTTATAAGATTACCTCTGCGAGCTATACTAACTTTATAACCTCATAACCTCCGAACTTAAAACTCCACTTATGAACACAACGAGCATAACCCAACAAATCACAGCATTTCGGGCTTTAAGCACCGAAGCTGCAATTACGCCCGAGGTTTTGGGCGTGATTTTGCAAGCCTTGGCGGACTTGCTCTCTGCTACAGCAGCGAACACGGACTTGCAGTCACTCACGGCATGGAAGACCAATGTACTGAAACTCTCCACGCTGTTGCAGAGCATCAGCGTAGGAACGACAGACTCTGACAAGGTTTGTCTGTCGGTCATTCAAGGCAATTCCTCAAGTGGCATTGCCCAGCGTTTGGCGGACAACATTGTCCTCAAAGCGGCCACTACCGCACAAGCTGGGGTTATGTCTGCTCGACAGGTGCAAAGCCTCACAGCTTGCACAGAGGACATGGCACAGGCGAAGCTTGCCGTGTCCAATTGCAACGCGAATATTTCGGCATTGAAGTCTTGGCAATCTAAGTTAGGCGAGGCCAAACAGGTGATTCAACATCTCAAGTTGGGTGATGTGAACAAGGCGAGTGTGGCTTTCTCTGCCACGCTCTTATCCACTACTTCGGGCGAAACCCGAAGCATTGCCAATGCCTTTGCCTTGCCTGCTGCCACGTCTTCGAGTGCGAGGGTGATGACTGCCGCACAGGTGCAGCAGCTCAACAAGTATTATGACCATGTGTGCAATGTGGACAAGGCAGTCGCGGAGGTCAACAACACGATTCCTACTTCATTGGCTTATACTGCAAGCACCCGACTGCTTGCTGCCAAAAATGCTGAGGGCAAGATTCTCTTCAACGTCTACTTGCCCTATGCCACCAATAGCACGCCCGGTCTGACGACCACCAAGGCGGTCTCAGATGTGCAAAATGCACTGAATGTCAGAGTGAAGGAGTTGGGCAACTATGGTTCGGAAGCTGCGGCATTGAATGCCCTTCGCGAACCTGCAATCTCAGGCAATGCCCAAATCGTTGTGGCGCACCTCACGTACCAGACGAATATGAGCATGACGCTCATTCAGAACATTGAGAATGATTATTGTCGGCAGATTATCTTCAATCATGCCAAGGTCTTTCAGCGTGGCATTTACTTTACGTCTTCTGCACGCGACACGATTAACTATGCGGAGGAAACGAGTTGCCTGTTTCCTGACCGCATGGAATGGGACAAGGTGAACCGCAAATATGTGTTCAAGCAGTTTGACAAGAAGTTTAATGCGGAATACACGGACGCCATTCCGTTGGCAACGGCTGAAACAGATGGACTGATGTCCAAGGCGGACAAGAAGACGCTGAATGCCACTTCCACGGACATGGTGAACTTGTACAACATGATTCTAACGCTTAGCGAACGTGTCAGTGATGTGGAGAAGCAATTGAAAAACATGAAAGCCAACTAAGGCGGCTCAACCCTTAAACTTATTCAACTCATAAACTCATTAAACTTATAAACTCATACATCATGTCAAAACCTAAAGTTAGCATTCAGTTTTGGTCTGCCTTGGCCATGCTCGTAGGCGGCTATGCCCTTGCTGTCGCAGGGTTCATCACACCGCCCAAAGGCGAAATCTCTGATTCCGTGCTTTGGATCTTCTCTCAATGTCTTATCTATGCGGGTTCTATCTTCGGAGTGAGCATTTACTATGGACGTAAGGTCACGCAACTGCAAGACAAGATTGGTGAAACCATTGACAAGGCCATCAAGGAAGAAGAACAGAAGTTGAACAATTCTAATACGAAACCTCATGCGTAAAATCACAGAAATCATCATACATTGCTCGGCCACTCCCGAAGGCAAGGATTTCACAGTGGACGATATTCGCCGTTGGCATCTTGCACGCAAGTTTGCCGACATTGGTTATCACTATGTCATCTATAGAGATGGCAGTGTACACAAAGGTCGTTCTGAAGAACTGGCTGGCGCACATTGCTTAGGGCATAATGCCAATAGCATTGGCATCTGCTATATTGGTGGTTGCACTGCCAATGGCAAATATCCCAAGGACACCCGAACTCCGCAGCAGAAGCAAGCACTTCGCCAACTCGTGCAACAACTTCTGTTCGTTTACCCTCATGCCTCGGTGCATGGGCATAATGAGTTTTCCAACAAGGCTTGCCCATCATTCAACGTTCAGAAAGAGCTATGAAGCCAACGTTTCTTTTGCCCATATCAATGTGGCTGTGCCTACTCACTGGATGCAGGACTACGCACAAAGTCACAAGTGCGAATACGTTTGCCACGGACTCCGCTGTACAAGTGCAGCGGCATCAGTGGCAAACGTCACGCATTGATTCGGTGTGGCAGCACACCGAACTTTCGTTCGACAGCGTTGTCGTGAGCTTCGGGGTTGGAGCAGAGACTCCAACTATCGAAGCTCTCTCTGGGCTGCTTGAGTCTTCATCATGCACAAGTGCATCATCTCCTTCCCGGCTAAAACCGCAGGTTGTCCGTATCTATGGCGCACAGCTTATGCGTTCCGCAAAGCAGAGCACCAAAACTGAGGCAAGGGAGGAAGACAGCCTCGCTGCGACTCGGCAAACTTCCTTACAACAGCAAGTTCAGCTGAGGGAGTCCACGGCACGACCGTGGACTTCTCCCGTCAAGTTGGGCTTTACCTTGGTGTTCTTAGCTGCATTGGCAGCCTTTTGGTGGTATCATCGTCGCGACTCCGATGCTTGAGGATTGAAGCGAAGCAGAGACTTCGCTCTTTTCCTTTTTATAGGGCAAAACACCTTCTCGTGCCTCAAAGGAGATTTGCCCTCGTTTTAGCGGACCTACTTTTCATGCTTCAAAGTCAGTCCGTTCAGCCCACCTCACCTTTCTCGTGCCTCAAAAGAAGAGTTGGTCTCTGTGGGGGGCGGACAGGCTACGTGCCTCGCCAGTCCGTTTTACCGCACTTCGTGCCTAAGGTTGGGGCAACAAAGCGTGTGTGTCGTGCTATGGTGGAATGCTTCCACTAAAGCACGACACACACACTTTTTATGCCCTTCAGCGGTCGTCTGAGTACGTGCCATCAAGCGCCTAACACTATGGCAGATTGTATCTGCTAAAGTGTTAGGCACTTTTCGTCACGCACACAGACGGATTACCGCCCGCTCGCGGGGGCGAGGTCGGGCGGTTGGGCGGTAGCTTTTGGTGGGTTGGGAGTGGCTTTTCTTGTTCCCATAGATAATTTTTCCTCTTCCCATAGATAATTTTTTCTCTTCCCATAGGTAATTTTTCTTGCGCCAAGGGGTAATTTTGAGGCTATCAGAAACCCCAAAAGGCTCTCATGGCGAGTTTTGGGCGGTGGGTCGGGGTGCGTGGCTTGTCGGGAACTCAAAAGGGGTTGCGTATAAAGGAACTTAGAGTGTCATTTTGATACATTCGGAAACTTCGGGAGGGGATTTTTGAGTATGGCGAAACTACAAAGTGTCAATCGAGAGCGGTTTGGGGATATGTGGAAACTTCGGGGCGGTTTTTTGGGTGTGTGGAAACTTGGCATCGTTGCACATGAGAAACTTCGGGTGTGCAATCGCGTGTATGGCGAAACTTCGGGGTGGTTTCGGGAAACTTCGGGGTGATTTTCGTTTGTGGGGGCGGTGGGTCGTGTGTGTTGTATGGTGTGTGTTCTTTGTTCGTGCTTTCTTTCGTTTCTTCCTTTTCTACCTTTTCCGCATTCGTGCTTTTTTAGTGCTTTTGTCGGGGTGGAGGAACTCAAAAGGGGTGATGTTTTAAG
>CALEKA010000038.1 GCA_937898715.1 uncultured Prevotella sp. | reverse complement strand
TTGCATTCGACTTGCACGATGATTCAGCCCGCCCATTCTAAATCCGAAACTTGAAGTTTTTATCCCTACGCTCGTGTCTGTGTGTGATGTGAATTATTGAAGTTTCGGATTTAGCATGGGCCTTCAGCCCCCTTGATAAGTCCGAAAATTGAGTGCCTTAAAACTTTAGTTCGGCAATGCGGCGAATAGCTTCGCGTGCCTCGTCCATGCTCAGGCATAGGGGCGGAAGCAGACGGAGAATGTTGGTCGAAGCGGATCCGGTGAATACGTGCTCGTCGGTGATGAGGCGCTTGCGGAAGTCCTTGATGGGCTGGTCGTACTCTATGCCGATCATGAGGCCGCGACCACGCACGTCGGTGATGTGAGGATTGCTCTGCTGGAGCTTCTTCAGCTCGCTGAGGAGGAAGTCGCCCACCTTGGCAGCATTGTCGACGAGGTGCTCTTCTTCTATCACATCGAGCACAGCCAAGGCTGCAGCGCATGCCAAGTGGTTGCCGCCAAAGGTGGTGCCGAGCATGCCGTAGGTGGCTTCAATCTTGGGCGAGATCAGTACGGCGCCCATCGGGAAACCATTGCCAATGCCCTTGGCACAGGTGATGATGTCGGGGCGGATGCCTAAGTGCTGATGGGCGAAGAACTTACCGCTACGGCCGTAGCCACACTGGATTTCATCGCAGATGAGCAAGGTGCCTGTCTCGTCGCACATCTTGCGCAATCCTTGTACAAACTCGGGTGTGGCCATGCGAATGCCACCTACGCCCTGAATGCACTCGAGAATGACGGCTGCTACGTCGCCCTTGCGAAGCTCCGCGGTGAAGGCCTCGAGGTCGTTGAGCGGAAGGAATGTGACGTGACCACCCGCATTGATGGGGGCTACGATCTTAGGATTGTCAGTGACTTCTACTGCTAGCGAAGTACGTCCGTGGAAGGCCTTTCCGGCTGCCAATACGCGTTTTCTGCCAGTATGGAATGAGGCAAGCTTGAGGGCGTTCTCATTGGCTTCGGCACCCGAGTTGATGAGGAATAGCTGGTAGTCGTCGTAACCACAAGCCTTGCCCAAACGCTGAGCAAGTTCCTCCTGCAAGCGATTGATCACGGAGTTGGAGTAGAACGGAAGCGTCTCGAGCTGATGGGTGAGCTTCTCTACGTAGTGGGGATGGCAGTGGCCAATGCTTATCACGGCATGACCGCCATAGAGGTCGAGGTACTCCTGACCCTTATCGTCCCATACGTGGCAGCCCTTGCCCTTTACTATGTTGATATCGAATAGGGGGTATACGGGGAATAGTTTCATTGTGGAAGAAAATATGTGGGTTGCTCTGTTTTCGGATGAGGATTATTAGCTCTGTGGGCGACGCGTCTCGCGTCGGCATCAATTCTGCTAAACCGACGCGAGACGCGTCGCCCACAGAACTATCACAGAACTATCAATTCATCCGAACATTGGGGTAATGAAAAAAAGTTCTTTTAGAACGCAACGGGCTTCAGGCGAAGGCCTGTAGTCTCTTCAAGCCCGAACATGAGGTTCATGTTTTGCACGGCTTGTCCCGAAGCTCCCTTCAAGAGATTGTCGATACATGAGGTCACGAGCAACTTGTCGCGGTGGCGCTCAGCATGGATGAGACACTTGTTGGTGTTGACCACTTGCTTCAGATCGATGGGCTTCGACACGTAGTGAGTAAAGGGCGCTTCGCTGTAGAAGTCGCGATAGTAGCTTTCAATCTCCTCTATGGGTGCTTCACACTCTACGACCTCTGTGGCAAAGATGCCGCGAGGAAAGTCGCCACGATAGGGGATGAAGTCGAGCTCGCTCTGGAACGATGGCTGGAGCTGGCGCAGAGATTGCTTGATCTCGGGTACGTGCTGATGCTCAAAAGCCTTGTAGATGCTCATGTTGCCTGTGCGCCAAGAGAAGTGGGTGGTAGCACCGGGCTTTACGCCTGCTCCTGTAGATCCAGTGATGGCATTGACTGCAATGTCGGAATTAAGCAGACCGGCTTCGGCCAACGGAAGCAGACCGAGCTGCAGACAAGTGGCGAAGCATCCAGGGTTGGCCACGTGGAGCGAATTCTGTATCTTCGAACGGTTGAGCTCGGGCAGACCGTAGACGTAGTCATTGTCTTCTGCCTCAAGACGGAAGTCCTGAGCGAGGTCGATGATGCGCACGTCGGCGGGAATATAGTGCTCGGAGAGGAACTTCGTGCTCTTGCCATGACCGAAGCAGAAGAATACTACGTCTACTTGGTCGAAGGGCAACTGGTCGGTGAATCGGAGGTCGGTCTCGCCATAAAGCCCCTCATGCACGTCGGTGAGCAGATTGCCCGCATTGCTTTCGCTGTTGATGAACACGATTTCGGCTTCAGGATGGTTGAGCAAGATGCGGCATAGCTCTCCAGCAGTATAGCCCGCTCCGCCGATGATTCCTATTTTTATCATGGATTTCGTATGCTGTGATGGTTGAGAAATGAAGAAGTTTAGGAGCTAAGAGACGTAGCTCCGTAGCTCCTAAACTTTAAAAGTAGGGCGCGCGCTCCTTAGTCTTCCTTATGGTTGGCGTAGAACACACGGAGCGGTGTGCTGAGCACTTTGATGAAGCCCTTGGCATCGTCGGCTGTCCAGCCCTTCTGGGTCTCGCCGTATTCGCCAAACTTGGTCTTCACGAGGTCGTCGGGACTATCTACGCCCACGGTGCTGAAGCCAAGCGGACGGAGCTCGAGGATCACGGTGCCATTGACGTAGCGCTGTGAAGAAGTAAGCATAGCTTCGATGTCGCGCATGACGGGTTCGAGATACTGGCTCTCGTGGAGGAACATGCCGTACCAGTTGGCCACCTGATCCTTCCAGTACTGTTGCCACTTAGAGAGTGTATACTTCTCGAGGAAGCGGTGAGCACCGATAATCAGTGCGGGGGCAGCAGCTTCGAAGCCTACACGACCCTTGATGCCGATGATGGTATCGCCCACGTGCATATCACGACCAATGCCATAGGCAGCACCGATCTCCTCCACCTTGCAGATGGCTTGGATAGGATCGTCGTAGCGCTCGCCGTTGATAGCCTTGAGCTCACCCTTCTCAAAGGTGAGCTTCAGTTGCTCGCTACCGTGCTTAGTCACCTGCTTGAGATAAGCCGTCTCGGGCAGACCCTGCGTGGAATCGAGAATCTCGCCACCACAGATACTTGTGCCCCAGATGCCCACGTTGTAGGAGTACTTCAGCTTGGTGAAGTCGGCCTTGAAGCCGTGTTGGTTCAAGTAGTCAATCTCTTCCTTGCGCGAGAGGTTACCGTCGCGAGTAAGCGTGATAATCTCCATGTCGGGACACATCACGAGGAAGGTCATGTCGAAGCGTACTTGGTCGTTGCCAGCACCCGTTGATCCGTGAGCAATGGCATCGGCACCAATCTCCTTGGCATAACGAGCAATGGCCATGCCCTGGAAGATGCGCTCTGAGGATACAGAGATGGGGTAGACATTGTTGCGAAGCACATTGCCGAAGACCATGTACTTGAGGCTTTTCTCATAGTATTCATGAGTCACGTCGAGGGTGATGTACTTAGTAGCGCCGAGCTTGTAAGCATTCTCTTCGTTTGTCTTGAGTTGTTCTGCGCTGAAACCGCCCGTATTGGCGCATGCAGCATAAACTTCGTACCCTTTTTCCTTGGCGAGGTACATCACCGTATATGAGGTGTCGAGTCCACCACTAAAGGCGACTACTACTTTCTTCTTTGCCATAAATAATATAATAAAGTATTAAGTATAAAGTATTAAGTATTACTCACTTGCTGAAGTATTAAGTATTACACGCTTTCGTGAAGTATTAAGTATTACACGCTTTCGTGAAGTATTAAGTATTACACGCTTTCGTGAAGTATTAAGTATTACACGTTTGCGTGAAGTATTAAGTATTACATATTGTATAAGGGGGCTCCTTACACCACGTTATTCAGAGCTGTATGCTATGCAGAATAATATATTTTATGCAAAGATAGAATCAGACTGTGAACTCGCAAGAATGTAATACTTTATACTTCTAATACTTAATACTTGAAGCTTCGCTCGCGAAGCTTATCATTCGTGTGTCTTAATAAACTCCAGTACGTCCTGCGGAATCTCTACAGGCAGCGGAGTGTTGGGATGACGTGCAGGATCGAAGAGCATACCCGTGCATACGCAGTACTTACGATGAGTACGAGCAAGCACGTCGCAGTTGATGCAGCAAGGAGCCTCGGGGGTGCCGCAGCCCTTCCAGTATTCATCGTCCTGAGTCAGTTCACTGAATGGTACGGGCACGTAGCCCAAAGACGTATTGATACGCATCACAGGGCCAGAACTTGTAAGGCCGAAAATCTTAGCTTGCGGCCAGCGTACACGGCTTAGTGAGAAAGCAAGTCGCTTAATGCGGGTGGCCAAGTGGTGGCCACGGAACTTAGGCACTACGATCAGACCAGAGTTGGCCACATAATGCTTATTCTCCCAACTCTCGATGTAGCAGAAGCCAGCAAACTCCTCGCCATAAAGGGCGATGATAGCCTTGCGCTCCTTCATCTTGGTGGCTACATATTCGTGAGTACGGCTCGCAATGCCCGAACCGCGCACCTTAGCGGCATCTGTGATAGTCTTTAAAATGGTGTCGACGTACTTCTCGTGGCTCGCATCGGCCACTACTACTTTGATTCCATCGTCGTATTCTTCCATTGTTGGATAGGTCTTATGTGTTGGTTTTGTTATGGTTCTTATGATAAGTGTAGCGCATACTATAATATACTGCTGCACATCTTATAGTATACTGCTGCGCATCTTATAATATACTGCTGCGCATCTTATAGTATAATGCTGCGCATCGCGGGCACTGCTTGCGCAAGTTCTTCGGTAAGCTGTTCACGCGTGGAACTTTCACTTGCGATAATTAGTATGGTATCGTCGCCAGCAATGGTGCCGATCACACTAGGCAGTTTGTGCGCATCAATGTCGGAGGCAAGGCCAGCGGCATAGCCCGGTCGCGTTTTCAGTACGGCCATGTTGCCCGAGAAAGCAATGCTCAGAAATCCAGAGTTGCGCAGATAGTGGGGCACCACGTCGGGTTTTACAGTGCGCTGATACATAGGGCTTTCGGGCAGAATGTATCGATAGCCGCCGGCAGAGTGGACTTTCGCTGCACGAAGCTTCGTTAAGTCGCGAGAGAGCGTGGCTTGCGTCACATTCCAACCATTACGCTTGAGCTCACTGAGTATTTCCTCATGGCTGCCAAATTCTGTGCCGCTCGAGAGCACCACTCTTAGCATATCCAATCGTTGCTGTCTGTTGCTCATATATGTATGTTCTTTTAATTTCGATGCAAATATACGCATTATCCTTGTATAATCAACGCGTTATTCAACAAAATTTTAGATAACATGCATAAAATCTCTGCATCTCCATGCATCTTATGCAATTTGGAGGGAAGAATCCTCTCATAGATATAGCAAAAAATGCCAAGCAGAGTTTTTTCCTACTTAGCATTTTCTGTAATTGTGCGTGTGGCTGTGATATCCGTACTCTATTTTTCGGGCTCCGCCCATACATCATCGGGTGAGGGTGGGGCATAGGCTCCATCCTTGGCTTCGAAAATGATGGAAGGCTCTATCACTTCTACTTTATGCCATACCCCTTGCGGTACTTGGCAACCATGGCAACCCTCGGCGGGACAGAGGTGGATGCGTTCTGTCTCACGGAGCGTGCGGTGGCCTGTGCTGGGGTCTATCTGCTCTTCAAAAAGTATCTCATCGAGGCGGCCCGAGAGGCAAATCACCGTTTCACTTGTAGACATATGACGGTGGATGGGCACTTGAGTGTGGGGCAGCAGGGCATTGAGCAGACGCTGGCTGGTATCGGACGCACCATTGCGGAAGTCCTTGCCTTGGCGCAGGCGCGGATTGCTTGCCGCTTCCTTAAGGCATTGGTCGATGTATGCTTGGTCGATCTTCATTGATTGGTAGGTTTTATTAAGGTCTATAATATAATGCGTAATATAATGCGTTGGTAGAAGGTGCTATTAGTCGTCGTTGCGGCTTACAAAGATGAGCACGTAGTAGACGAGTGTGGCCAAAGAGCCGAGCGCAGCTACCACGTAGGTGTAGGCAGCAGAACGAAGGGCGGATACTGCCATGGGGTGGTCGTAGGCTGAGGTGATTCCTGCTCGTTGCAGCCAAGCCGTAGCACGGCGTGAAGCGTCAATTTCTACAGGCAACGTGATAAAACTAAAAAGTGTGGTCATGGCGAAGAGCAGAATGCCTATCAAGAGAATGGAAGGCATCGACTGTACCAAAATGATACCAGCCAAGAGCACCCACTGCACCCAATTGGAGGCAAAGGATACCACGGGGACAAGAGCAGAACGGAGCGTGAGTGGTCCGTAAGCCACAGCGTGCTGCACAGCATGGCCGCATTCGTGGGCAGCTACGGCAGCTGAGGCCACGGACGTACCATGATAGACGCCCTCGGAGAGGTTGACTGTGCCGTTGGCGGGATTGTAGTGGTCGGTAAGGTAGCCTTGTGTGCAAGTGACCTTTACATTATATATGCCATTGTCGTGAAGCATCTTCTCAGCCACTTCGCGTCCTGTCATACCCGAAGCAAGTTGCACTTTAGAGTATTTCTTAAACTTACTGTTGAGGTTGGCTTGCACTGCATAGCTGATAAGTGCAATGCTGATGAATAATATCCAATACATCGTGTATAAGTATTATAAGTATAAAAGTATTAAGTATTAGGGGAGTGCCGATGAAAAATATATCCCCAACATTCTTTCAGTATCTGAGCCCCTAACAATCGGAGGAGCAGCAAATAGACCGCTGCTGCTACTACAACCTTAACTATCAGACTTACATAGATATTCTCCGCTACAGGGAGTGAGGCTCCCCAGCCCGCGAGGATGGCCATAGCTGCAAGGGCTGTAAAGGGAAGAACGTCGCGCAGTGCATCGATGAGCCGTAGGTGGATGAGTCGCTGCACAAACCAATGCCACACGAAGAGCCAAAGCGTATTGGCCGAGATGTATGCAATGACCATCGTCGTGATGCCATAGGGATACATGACAACGAGAAGCAATAACTGTACCAAACAGAGCGCAATGGTGTTCCACATGAACGTGCTGCTTTTGCCCTGGCTTACAATGAAGTTGGAGTAGAACGATGAAATGGGAACGAATGCACCGCCCACACAGAGCAACTGCATTAGCCGAGCCGAGGTGAGCCACTTGTCGGTGATGGCTATGGTGATGAATTCTGGTGCAATCAGTGCAAGACCGAATAGGGCTGGGCAGGAGAGAAAGGCCGTGAAACGTAGCATTTTGCGAAACACGCGCTGCATGCGTTCGGGTTCATTGTACGAAAGGCGCGCAAACAGGGGTTGCGTCACACTCCATACCATTCCTGTGAGCATGGTATATCCCATGGTGGTCCACTTGTTGGCTTGATTGTAGTAGCCCACAGCCTTTTCGCCATAGAGGCGGCCGAAGAAGAGGCTGAAGAGATTGTTGTTGATATGCGCAAAGATATTAGTGGCCAACAATCGGGAACTATATCCTATCATGCCGCGAAGCGGACGAAGATCAATATGAAGCGTCGGATGCCAATCAGCGTACCACCAACTTCCTATGGTGAGCATGGTGCAGAAAGTTAGGTTTTGAATGGCTATGCCCCAATAAGCAAATCCATTCCATGCCAACGTGATGCCCGTGATGCCCGATACGATGAGTGCGACGGTGGAAAGTATCGCCGTTTCGCGTACACGCATATTACGGAAAAGCCATGCGCGAGGCGAAGTGTTGAGAGCAGAGATAACGAAACTCAGAAAAGATAGCCTGGAGAGCGGCACGAGTATCGGTTGCCGAAACCATGCCGCGATGAGCGGAGCCGAGAAAAATAGAATGATATATATCGTGAGGCTGCAAAGCACGTTGAACCAAAATACTGCATTATAGTCGGCATCAGCTATCGTCTTTTTTCTATTGAGCCCTGAAATGAATCCGCTCTCCTGCAGCGTAGAAGCAATGAGCGTGAAGATGGTAAGCATGCCCACCATGCCATAGTCGGCTGGCGAGAGCAAACGGGCCAGGAAGATGCCAAATACGAGGTTGAGCACTTGCTGTGCTCCGCTATTGATGCTGCCCCAAAGCAGCCCCTTGGCGGTCTTTTCCTTGAGTGAAGGTGTGGTCATGAGGTGAATAGAATCGGATTGTATGTTGTGCATCATGCCCGATGATAAGGATGTCTGTTGAGGCATATATGCAGCGTGCAAAGGTACAAATATATGGCATTATACCGAAAAACGTAAGAATAAAGTAATGCGGGTTTGCATAATTAACAAACTTTTTTTCGTACTTTTGCCGCATAAAACTCAAGGATCGTAGGGAAAGTCTTAGCTTTGTGCTCCTCATGTCGAATGGGATAGAAACACGCCAATTCCTTACTCCTTATTATATATAGTAAACCAACATGGACGACTATCACGCGGATACCAACGTTTGATACCGACCGGAAACAGCCTTCACATCCATCTCCAGAACAGAGAGAGCAAAAAAGCGAAAAGGGTGACGTTTCCTGCCGGAAGCACCCTGTGCACACATGACAAAGTGTATCCACACTATCTCTCCGCAAAGAAAGGACTGTTTTTATGCGTACTTACTGGAATTACAACAAGACTCTTCAGACCATCGACCAGTGGACACCAGACTGCTGGGTGCAAGTGACCTGTCCCACCCCCGAGGAAGAGGACTTCCTCGTAAAAGAACTCAAGGTGCCCGACTACTTCCTCGACGATATCCGAGATAAAGACGAGCGCTCACGTTATGAATACGACGAGGGGTGGTCGCTCATTATCCTCCGTATACCCTATGTCAAGGAAGTGGCCTCGCGTACGCCCCATACCACCATCCCGATGGGTATTATCTTGAACAAAGGAGTCTGCATCACCGTGTGCAATTACGAGACGAACATGATGATGGACTTCGTCAGCTACCAGCAGAAGCGCAACCAGGGATTCACCGACTCCGTCGACCTCGTGTTCCGCCTCTTCCTTTCGTCTGCCGTGTGGTACTTGAAGCGTCTGAAGCAAATCAACGTACTGCTCGAAGAAGCCAAGCGCAACCTCGACCGACAAATTGATAATGAAGATCTAATAGGCCTATCGCGCTTGCAAGACAGCTTGACCTACTTCATCACCTCTATCCGTGGCAACGAGACTCTATTATCCAAGCTGAAGTTTAAGCTCCCTGTAGACGAACTCGATGCCGACCTCATCGAAGATGTGACCATCGAGATGAATCAGGCACGCGAGACCACCAATATCTACACCAACATCCTCGACTCCACGATGGAGACCTATGCCAGTATTATCAACAACAATATGGCTGGCGTAATGAAGCAGATGACCTCCGTGTCCATCATCCTCATGTTTCCCACACTTATCGCCAGTATATTCGGTATGAACCTCATCAACGGCATGGAGACAGCCTGGTGGGGATTCCCCGTGGTAATCATCGTGTCAATCATCGTAACAGGCCTCTTCTATGGTCTATTCCGCTGGAAAGCATGGCTATAATGCTACAAATCTGATAAAATTCTGCTTAAAGACTTGGCTAATAAGCAATAAAACTGCACATTTGCAGTTCACTATACAATTTTTGTAATTTATCCGAACGACCCTATCCAAACAGACATGGACGAAATTAAGAACACCACCGAAGCAGCAGAGCAGGCTCAAAGCACCGCTGCTGCTACTTCTGTTGTAGAAAACCAAGCCACCGAAGCTGCGACAACAACCGACAACGCTGAGGCTGCTCCCAACACAGACAACACCGAAGCTCAAGCCACCGAAAAGCGCCCCGAACCCACCACAAAAAGCGAAGTGGTAGAGCGCTTGAAGGAAATCGTATACAACGGCGGAAATGTGGAACGCGCCGAACTCGACCATCTGAAGATGCTCTACTACCGTTTCCACAATGCCGAAGTAGCCGCCGCACGCGACCTCTTCATCAGCGAAGGAGGTAAGGCAGAAGACTTCCGCCCCGCTCCCGACATGGAGGAAGAAAACTTCAAAGCACAGTTCTCGCTCATCCGCGAACTCCGCAACAAAGCAGCACAAGCCGTTGAAGCCGAAAAGCAAGCCAACCTCAAGCGCAAGCAAGAGATCATTGAACGCATCAAAGAACTCGCAGCCACTCCCGAATCGGCCGACAAGGGCTACAACGAGGTGAAAGACCTCCAAGCAGAGTGGAAGGAAATCAAGCAAGTGCCCGCAGAGAACGCCACAGAACTCTGGAAGAACTATCAGCTCTATACCGAGCAATTCTACGACCAGCTCCGTCTCAACCACGAGATGCGCGCTTACGACTTCAAGAAAAACCTTGAAATCAAAACCCATCTCTGCGAAGCCGCGGAGAAATTGGCAGAAGTAGAAGATCCTATCTCAGCCTTTCATCAGCTGCAGAAGCTCCATCAAGAATACCGCGAAACAGGCCCCGTAGCCAAGGAATTGCGTGAGCAAATCTGGAAGCGCTTCAAGGACGCTTCAACCGTTATCAATAAGCGTCATCAAGACCACTTCGAGCAAATCAAAGCCCAGGAAGAGCAAAATCTCGAGAAGAAGACCGAACTCTGCCAAAAGGTAGAGAACATCGACCTTGAGCCCCTCAAAACCTATGCTCAGTGGGAAGAAACGACCAAGCAAATCTTAACATACCAAGCCGAGTGGAAGACCATCGGCTTCACCCCCCGCAAGGTAAATAATGAAATCTTCGAGCGCTTCCGCACCGCTTGCGACCGCTTCTTCCAAGCCAAAACCGCCTATTTCAAGGCCAACCGCGAAAAGCTCAATGCCAACCTCGCAGCGAAGAACGCCCTCGTAGAAAAGGCTGAAGCCCTAAAGGACAGCACCGATTGGGGCGCTACCACCAATAAGTTTATAGAACTCCAAAAGCAGTGGAAAACCATCGGCGCCGTGCCCCACAAGGTATCAGACGCCATCTGGAAGCGCTTCAACGACGCATGCAACTACTTCTTCGACAAGAAGAACGAAGCCAATGCCGGACAGCGCAAGGAGGAAGAAGCCAATCTTGAAATCAAAAAAGGTATCATCTCCGACCTCGAAAAGATTGCTTCCGAAGCCACCGACAACACGCTTCAGGCCGTGCGCGATCTCCAGGCTCGCTGGAACGAAACAGGCCATGTGCCCTATAGCAAGAAGGAGAAGATCTATCGTCGCTATCGTGAACTCTGTGACAAGATCTACGATGCACTCCACGAATCAGCCGGTCGTCGCCGAATGGACAACTTCCGCAAGACCGTAGCCGATAAGGGTGGCTCAGAGCTCACTCGTGAGCGCGCTCGCTTGCAGAGCATCTATGATGCCAAGAAGCAAGAGATTCAGACCTACGAGACCAACCTCACCTTCTTCCGTTCAAGTTCTAAGAAGGGCAACTCCCTCGTAGCCGATATCGAGAAGAAGGTCACCCGTCTCAAGTCCGACCTCGAAGAAATCAGCCAGAAGATCAAGGCCGTAGCCGACCAAATCAAGGCTGAAAAGGAAAGCAAGTAAATTACAACTTTGCTCTCTATGTGTGCAGAGATTCCGCATGGTTGTATGCTTTCTCTGTATTATCGTAGGTCTTTTCAATAAATCAGCAAATTGTTTTTATCAAGTACTCTTGTATTTGCACAACTTTATTTCATAGTTAGGCTCTTGATAACTAATCAAGGGCCTTTCTTGTGAAGCATGGTTCTCTGTCAATCCTAATTGCAATGTATTGGGAAAGTATATCATAATAATAGAAAGAGAAAAACTATTGAGCGTACCTTCAACGGTAAGCTCAATCGCAAGGCCTATTTATAAGTGGAAAGGCATAGGAAAAAAGCATTTTCCCTTTGTAGTACAATAGCTTTGCACTATATTTGCAACAATATTAAGTAGAT